>NZ_JBPYCT010000005.1:0-259486 GCF_051846875.1 Flavobacterium sp. ARAG 55.4
AGTTGGAGCCGTAGCTGTAGCGGTACATTCACCCGTTACATCTGCTAAAATTGGTTTAACAGGTTTAGTAACATCTTCGACATTAACTGTTGATGGCGCAGAAGTAGTTTCGCAAGAAGTTAAACCATTAGTTATTTTTACTTTATAATCTCCATTAGTATTAACCACTAAAGTAGATGATGTTTCATTAGGTATAACAACATTGTTTTTGTACCAAACATAAGTTGGAGAAGTAGCATTCGTATTAGCAGTTAAAGTTGTAGTCAAACAAGCTGATAAGTCACCAGTGATGGTTGCTGTTGGTGGATCATTTACAGTAATTGTAGCAGAACCTGTTTGTGCTTGAGAACAAGTTGTTGAGCTTGCATCTTTAACACTTACTAGTGAGTAAACAAATGAGCCTGCAGTACTAGTTGGTACTGCCACTGTAGCAGAATTACCACTTGTAGTTGTGATTGTTAAATCACTTCCTCCATTAATTTTATAAGTAAAAGTGTATGGAGCTGTTCCGGATGCACCTGTGAAAGTTATATTTGGAGCGATGGCATCTTTACATACTGCATTTGTACCGCTGACAGTTGCCGTTGGTTTTGGATTTACAGTTACAGTTACAGTAAACGGAGTACCAGTACAGGTGCCAGATTTTGGAGTTACCGTATATACTACATTTACAGGAGCGTTGGTTGAATTAGTAAGTGTGCCGCTAATGTTTGTAGCATTTGTTCCAGCCATTGTTCCTGTAATTCCTGTTACACTTGGTGTGGTCCAGCTATAAGTAGTACCCGATGGAACGACTTCTGAACCACCATTGACAGGAGTAACAGTAAATGTACTTCCACAACAAATTGAAGCAGTCTTATTTGCTATGACAGGTGTAGTACAACAAGATTCGACTGTTATTGTTTCAATATTAGTTATAAGTTCTTTGTTGCATATTGAGCTTTGAATTACGGCTCTGTAATTAGTTGTAATATTTACATTATTTAGAGTTAAAGTCGTTAAAGAAGTACTATTTGGAACAGTTGTCCAACCAGATCCATTATTACTTTCCCATCTTACTACACTTCCAAAAATTCCTGTAAGTATTAAGTTAGTCTGATTAGGAGTGTTAGCACAATAGTTTGTACCTCCAGAAATAGAACCGTTTAATTCAATATTTAAGTCAAGTTGTTTGCTTTGGCAAACACCAGAATTTAAACTTTTGCCTTTGAAAGAAATGTATTGTCCAAAATTTATAGTACCTCCTTCAGATAAATCACATATATTAACTACAGAATTTGTTCCAGATAAAGGAATTTTAAATTCTATAAATTTACCATCATTCGGTAAAAAATCACCAATCGCTGCTGTTACTCCAGAGTTAGTGTTTTCAATCAAGGCAGAACCATTCCATTTGTAAACAACTACCGAATTTGCTGAGTTAGCTTCTATTTGTATGACAATATCAGCTCCAGCAACGTTTACACCATAATCACTTGTCATACCTTGATTGGGAATAGAATTGATATAATATCTAAAAGCAGACTGTCCACCATTACCATTATTAAGACCCAATAATAAGTAAGACCCATTGATATCTTGTTTTACTAAAGTATAAACTTGTTTTACTTCACATGTTGAATTAGTAGTTAAATCAATATTAAATATTTGAGAACCAGAATATTCAGTAGCATTGTAATTTCCATCTGGGACAAAAACTTGACTATACCCAATTGTTGAAGAAAACAACAATATTAGAAAAGCTAAAAATCGGATGGGAATAATTTTTTTCTTGTTAGGTAAAGAGTTGTTTACTGTCGTGAATAGCAGAGCCAAAATAGTCAGTAAAAAAAGTAATTTTGTTTTCATAATAATCAATTTTAGATATTATTGGAGCTAAGTACTAAGTCTCGTATTGAAAATAGGTCAAGCTAGAATTTAAGCTAATCTAAATACATTAAAATTCAAGAATAAATTTTCTCTTCAAACAACCTAAAAACTCGTTAAAAAGCGTTTTTAATTATAGAATAAAACTTATAACTTGGTTAAAATTTTCTTATAGGTTTAGTTTTGTTCTTAAAAACGTGTTAAAAAGTAATTTTCCTTTTTTATTTTATTAGACGATAAATTGTTAATAAAATATATAGTTCTTGTTTTTTTAGCAAAATATTTTTTATAATCTCAAATTGGAATAAAACGCAAAATTTAAGAAATTAAAAAACCGATAAAATGTAAAAAAAACGGGTAAAATACGTTAAACGTTAATAAAAGTAAGTTAATTATTATAAAATAAATGTTTTGAAAAAATACTCAGGTGTGGTTTAATGGTAAAACTAAGAGATGTTTATTTTGTTTTGATTTATAATTTATTCCCAGATTAATTGTATCTTTCTAATAAAGAAATTGTAAAACAGACAGTCATAAAAATAATGATATGAAAAATTTAATATTAGTAAGGCATGCCAAATCCAATTGGGATATGCCTTTGAAAGATATAGACAGACCTTTGGATCAACGGGGCTTAAATGATGCTCATCTGGTTTCCTCGAATATTCAAAAGCATATTCCTGGAAAATATATCATCTGGAGCAGTATTGCTAAAAGAGCTTCGGACACAGCGGTAATTTTTGCGCAGAATATTTTATACCCTATCGAAAATATTTTGTACAAAGAAGATTTATATACTTTTGATGAAAAACAATTAGAACAAGTTATCAAATCATGTAATAATAGTTTTGATAGTGTAATTCTTTTTGGTCATAATGCTGCCATTACAAATTTTGTTAATAAATTTGGAGATGAATTTATAGAAAATGTGCCCACCAGCGGCTTTGTTTCACTTCAGTTTGAAAGCAATTGCTGGGAAGAAATAAGTAAGGGAAAAACTAAAAAAATAATAATTCCAAAAGATTTTAAATAAAAAATGTTTGATCAAAAATATATTGACAGAGAAAAAAGTTGGTTAGCATTTAACGCCAGAGTACTTCAGGAAGCCGCAGACGATTCGGTTCCATTATTAGACAGATTACGTTTTTTAGGAATTTTTTCCAATAATTTAGATGAGTTTTTCCGAGTCAGATTTGCAGCCATTCGGCGATTAAGTTTGTCGGGTAAATCCGGTGAGAAAATATTAGGAGGCATATCAGCGCAGCAATTGGTGAAAGACATTACTGAAATTGTAATTGAACATCAGACTGAAAGTCTGGCAATCCTCAGAGAAATAGAATTAAGATTAGAAACGGAAAACATCTTCATTATTGATGAAAGTGAAATTTCAACAGAACAGGAAGTTTTTTTAAAGGATTATTTTATTCAGACTCTGAGTCCTGAATTAGTGACGATTATCTTAAATGATCTGGCTGAATTTCCATTGTTAAAAGATAATATTGGTTATTTAGCCGTGAAATTAGTAATGAAAGAGGATGAAGCCGTTCATTATGCCATAATTGAAATTCCAAAAACAATAAATCGTTTTGTTGTTCTGCCTTCAAATGATAATAAAAAATACGTCATTCTTATTGATGACGTGATTCGACACAATCTAAAAAGTATTTTTAATATTTTTGATTGCGAAAGTATTTCTGCACATATGATTAAAATAAGCAGAGATGCCCAGCTCGATATTGATAGTGATTTGAGCAAAAGTATGCTGGAAAAAATTTCTACCAGTGTAAAAGAAAGAAGGATAGGGGAGCCGGTACGTTTTATCTACGATCAGATGATTGAAGAGGATACATTGCAGTTTTTTCTGGATAAAATGAAAATTGTTTCTACTGACAGCATTATTCCCGGGGGAAGATATCATAACAGAAGAGATTATATGGAGTTTCCTAATCTGGGAAGATTTGATTTATTGTATAAAAAGAATATTCCGTTACCTATTCCGGGATTAAATTTGGAAGGCAGTATTTTAGAAAAAATCAGCAAGAAAGATTATCTTTTACATGCTCCTTATCAGTCATTTTCTTATTTGACAAAATTTTTAAGAGAAGCCGCCCTGGATCCGAAAGTGACTTCCATAAAAATTACTTTATACCGACTGGCTAAAAATTCCCAAATCATCAGTTCCTTAATTAATGCTGCTAAAAACGGGAAAAAAGTGACTGTTCAGATTGAATTGCAGGCACGTTTTGATGAAGCATCGAATATTTCCTATTCCGAACAAATGCAACAGGAAGGAATTGATCTTATTTTTGGTATCAAAGGCCTGAAAGTACACAGTAAAATTTGTGTTATCGAAAGAATTGAAAACGAAAAAACAAAACGCTATGGCTTTATTTCGACAGGAAATTTCAATGAAGCCACTGCAAAAATTTATACTGATGTAACCCTTTTTACCAGTCATCAGCAAATATTGAAAGATATTTCTAAAATATTCGATTTTTTTAATATCAACTACAGGGTTCATCGTTACAAGCATCTAATTGTTTCACCGCATTATACCAGAAGTAAATTTTATAAATTTATCGAAAGAGAAATTTCTCATGCACGTGCCGGCAGAATCGCTTATATGAAATTAAAAATGAACAGTCTGTCTGATTTTGCTATGATTGATAAGCTGTATGAAGCAAGTAATGCAGGCGTGAAAATCCAGTTGGAGGTAAGAGGAATTTGCTCTTTAATTCCGGGTATAAAAGGAATGAGTGAAAATATTGAGGCTATAAGTATCGTAGATAATTATCTGGAACATTCCCGTATTTACATTTTTGGTAACGGAGGACAAACAGAAGTTTACATTTCATCAGCGGATTTTATGACGAGGAATTTAGATGGCAGAGTTGAAGTCACCTGTCCTATATATGATGAAGATATAAAAAATGAATTAATTGAGAACTTTGATATCGCCTGGAAAGGAAATGTTAAAGCTCGTTTTCATTCGTATAAACTGGATAATAAATACCGTAGCAATGACGGAGAAAATATATTCAGGGCACAAATTGAAACTTATAAATATTACCAAAGAAAGGTAGGACTATCAGAGAAAATTATTCTTTAATAAGAAAATAACACAAGTGAGAATAAATGATTAAAATTAAAAAATATGCAGCCATCGATATTGGATCTAATGCCATGCGCTTGTTAGTAGTCAATATTGTGGAACAGGAAGGAAAAGAAACTCAGTTTAACAAAAGTGCTTTGGTGCGTGTTCCTATTCGTTTAGGTCAGGATGCTTTTACTGTGGGAGAAATATCACAAGAAAATTCAGATAGAATGGTAGATGCTATGAAAGCATTTAATCTTTTGATGAAAGTTCATAAAGTAGAAGCCTATAAGGCTTTTGCAACATCAGCAATGCGCGAAGCTTATAATGGTAAAGAAGTAGTAGCGCTGATTAAGAAAAAAGCCGATATAAAAATTGAAATTATTGATGGGAAAAAAGAAGCTGCAATTATTGCATCAACTGATTTACATCATTTGTTAAAAACAGATAAAACCTATTTGTTTGTTGATGTAGGTGGTGGTAGTACAGAATTTACGTTGTTCTCTGATGGAAAAATAGTGACCTCCAGATCATTCAAAGTGGGAACAGTACGTTTACTTAACGAAATGGTATGTGATGTGGTATGGCAGGAAATTGAAAAATGGATTAAAACCAATACTGCTGATTTTGATGAGATTTCTTTAATAGGTTCCGGTGGAAATATCAATAAGTTATTTAAAATGTCAGGGAAAATGCAGGATAAGCCGTTGTCTTATTTGTACATCAATTCCCAATATGCTTTTTTAAACTCACTTACTTATAATCAGCGAATTTCAGAACTTGGATTAAATCCCGATCGAGCCGACGTAATTATTCCTGCTGTTCGTATTTATCTGAATGCCATGAAATGGAGCGGATCGAGAAATATTTATGTGCCTAAAATTGGTCTTTCTGACGGTATTGTGAAAGCAATGTACTTTGGTAAAATATAAAAAAATGAATAAAAACAGATTAGAAGCTTTTAGTGATGGCGTTTTGGCGATTGTAATTACCATTATGGTCTTGGAATTAAAAATGCCCGAAGAGGAACATTTTAGTGATTTGCTTCCTCTTTTTCCTGTATTTATGAGTTATATTTTAAGCTTTATTTATGTTGGAATTTATTGGAACAACCACCATCATTTGTTACATAGTGCAACAAAAGTAAATGGTAAAATTTTGTGGGCAAATCTTCATTTGCTTTTTTGGCTTTCCTTAATTCCGGCCTCTACAGCCTGGATGGGAGAACATAATTTTGCAAAAGCTACGGTTACCGTTTACGGAATTGTGCTTTTTATGTCGGCGGTGGCATTTGTTATTTTACAAACAACCATTATTAGTTTAGACGGTAAAAAATCGTTTCTGGCTCAAGCCATCGGAAAAGATATTAAAGGAAAATTGTCAGACGGATTGTATTTAGCAGCAATTATTATTTCTTTTTTCAATCAGTGGATTTCACTGGCCATTTATCTTATAGTTGCCTTAATGTGGTTGATTCCGGATACCAGAATTGAAAAGAAAATTTTAGAAAAGCAAAATTAAACTAAGCATTTATATCTAATCCAAATGTAGAACGTAACAAGTCTATGTTTGGATTTATTTCTTGTAAACGATTGTATTTATCCTGGTCGTTTAATGCTTTCTTGATTGATACATTTTCATTTACAATTACTTCTATCGTAACATTGTGATTGTGAAGATGTCCCCTAAGATGCCCTAAAAGGCCGTTCATTTCTTTTTCAAAATCCAGTTTCGAACCTTCATTGGGTAATTCAATACTTATTGTGGTTCCGTTTAAAACAGGGTCATTAATCAGTAATAAAGATTCCATGATTCTAAAACCTTTATCACCTAATCTTTTAGCATAATTAGTCCATTGCAATAGCATTTCGGTCTCTGTAAAAGCTTCAGTAGGTAAATCAACGGTTTCCCGTACAATTACTTTTTTAGTTTCTTCTAATGCTTTTTTGGCACGAATACTTGATAGTGATAGTGCTGAAAACTGAGGACCTGTTGGTTCTGCTTTTTTTACAGCTTCCGGAGAAGGTGGAGTTACAACAGCGGCTTCTTTTGGAGGAACTGCCGGTGATGAAACCGTATTTTCAATAGTTTTTTTAGGTTGTTCAGCTATTGAATAATCATTTTTTCTAAAATAAGTGGGCGGAATTATAAAGGACTCAGCTTTTTTTTTTCTCCATCAAAAGTGACAGAGGCTAATTGCATTAAGCAAAGTTCAACCAGTAATCGCTGGTTTTGACTTAATTTGTATTTTAAATCACATTCATTTGCAATAGCAATTCCTTGTAAAAGAAATTCCTGAGTACATTTTTGAGACTGAACTCCGTACATTTTTTGTGCTTGTTCACCGACTTCCAATAAACTTAAAGTGGCAGGTGTTTTACTGACTAATAAATCTCTGAAATGAGATGCTAAACCGGCTACAAAATGATGTGCATCAAATCCTTTTGCAAGAATATCATTGAAACTGATTAGCAAATCAGGAATTTTATTTTCTAAGATTAAATCGGTTACATTAATGTAGGTTTCATAATCCAGTACGTTCAGGTTTTCGGTAACTGCCTGACGTGTTAAATTGCTTCCGCAATACGAAACTACACGGTCAAAAATAGACAAAGCATCGCGCATAGCACCATCGGCTTTTTGAGCGATAATGTGCAAAGCATCATCTTCAAACTCAATCCCTTGGTTTTGTGCTACTTCAGCCAGATGTTCCTTAGCATCTTTTACGGTAATTCTTTTAAAATCAAATATCTGACAACGGGATAAAATCGTTGGAATAATTTTATGTTTTTCGGTCGTTGCCAAAATAAAAATGGCGTGTTTAGGTGGTTCCTCTAATGTTTTCAGGAAAGCATTAAAAGCTGCCGATGACAACATGTGCACCTCGTCAATGATGTAAACTTTGTATTTTCCGGTTTGTGGCGGGATTCGAACCTGATCAATCAAATTACGAATATCGTCTACCGAATTGTTTGAAGCAGCATCCAATTCGAAAACATTAAAAGCAAAGTCTTCGTTAGGATCGTCATATCCGGGCTGATTGATTTTTCGGGCCAGAATTCTGGCACAGGTAGTTTTTCCAACACCTCTGGGACCTGTAAATAAAAGGGCAGAAGCCAAATGGTTGTTTTCTATAGCGTTCAGTAAAGTATTGGTAATCGCTTTTTGTCCCACAACATCATTAAATGTTTGCGGGCGGTATTTGCGTGCTGATACTATAAATTGTTCCATAGAAATTTTATTCGAAAGCAAATATAGGGTTTAATTTAAAGATGGAAAAATTTAAATATTGAAAGATTTTAGAAAAAATTGACGGCTACTTTTTCCTCGCTTTAATACTAAGATTGATTAATAACTGAGCTGTTTCAGTAATAGAATTAGCAGCAAAACCGGTTACATAAACTCCTTTTTTTCCTGATTTAGACTGGATACCAAACACAATAGCTTCATCATCAGGATTGGATTCTCCTTCATAACGATAAATGTGTTTGATTTGGTAATTATCAGGATTTTTTAATATCACATCTTCATGTTGATTAAAATCATAATTAAAACCATTTTCGTTCAGTTCATCTAAAGCTTTTGAAACCGATTTGTAGTGATATACAGCATCCATAATGTTGGTTTTTTAGAAGTTAAAAAAGTTACTTAAATATAACTATTTTATTTTGAATGTGTTGTATGAAATATCAGTTAATGTACTTTTATCGGAGTTGTTAGCATGGTTTAATTATTGTACTTTTGCAGTACAGACCGCCTTATCGCTTTATTCTGAATCAAGTTCGGAATAAAGAGGAAAGTCCGGACACCACAGAGAAGCATAGCGGGTAACACCCGTCATTCGCCGCGGCGGATAGGACAAGTGCAACAGAAAGTATGTACAGGTAATGCTGTAGTGAAACCAGGTAAACTCTATGCGGTGAAATACCAAGTATATCAGCATTTAAGGATTTCTCGTCCGTTGCTGAAGGGTAGGTAGCTCGATCTTGTTGGTAACAACAAGGCTAGATAAATGATAAGGGTTCGCCTCGGCGAATACAGAATCCGGCTTACAGGTCTGTTTTTTATTTAAAAATAAAAAAGACCGATATTGATTTTCAATATCGGTCTTTTTTGTTTCAGAGATTTTTTATCACGGAATCTGAAAATTATTTTTTCGGTGTTTTTTTAACTTCTTCAGCGGGTTTTACTTTCTTTTTATAAAGAGGCACAAAATAAGTTACGGTGTAATTAAAACCAACTCCAAAATTACCATTATAGGTCCGGTTGAATCCCGGAATATACAGGTTTTCAAAATTATCCGGTTGTTTGTTAGTAATCAGTCTGTTGAACCGGAGACTGAATCCCATAAATACATTATTAAATACCTTAGCTTTCATTCCGGCTACTACTTCAATCCAGCTTGCTGTTAAACCATTGTATTTTTGTCCGGAATTGACTGGGGGAATTTCTCCAAAATATTGGTTGGTGTTGTAAATTTTATAATTATTTAATTGCTGATTAAAAGTACTGAAACCATAACGCAAACCTATAGAAATTATGTTTTCCATATCGAGCCAGTTTTCATAACCGTTATAATCAAAACCAGCTTTTATATAAGAACCCTTGGTTGTGAAATTAAGGCGTGCATCATCGGTAGTTTTGTTTTCATTTCCTACCTCGGCAGCGATGTAATATTTTTTATTTAACCGATAATCACCTACTAACTCTAATCCTGTATAATCTTTGTCATAAAAACTGCGACTCAGTTTAAACAAATCAATTCCCAGCCGTATACCATAACGATTTGTTTTAACAGGAACAACAACCGAATCTTTTTTTATAGTTACCGTATCTTTAGAAACAACGGTTTTAGAAGATACAGTAGCACTTGTAACGCTGTCTTTGAGTTTAAGCTGCGGAGCTTCTTTTCTTTGCGCATTCGCTAAGAACAATGACAACAGGAAAATAAGGTTAAAAATAGATTTCAAGATGTGTTTCATTTTCGTTAGCTATACTATAATTATTAACTGCGATAACCTGCATCCATAATAAATCCGGTGTTGCAGCATCTGTTTGTACAAATGGAGTTATCGGGTCTAAAGTAAAATTGGTCTTAAATCCGCAGGCACGTGATACATATACATTTTCGGTTTTGTAATTAAAGGTAATAATATCTTCGTTGGCCGGTGCTGCCGGATTGGTACTTCCAAAATTTCTTATGAAACGAAAAGTGGTTGTTTCGGCATTTGTTTGCAGCGGAACAGCAACTGTACTTCCGTTAATTAATGTGCTTCCGTTATAGCTAATACCTTCTTCCATACCCTCAGCAATTATGGTCAGATTGGTTACGCTTTTTTCTACTGAAGAATTGTTGAAATCATAAAAAGTAATGACTAATCGCGATGTTGTCACTGTATTAGCATCACAAATATCATCTTTCTCACAACCAGAGAAGGTGAAACAGAGTATTAATAAAAGTAATATCGTTTTTTTCATATTTTTTAGTCTTAGTCCTTAGTTATTAGTCCAGTCCTTAGTCTTTGGTTATTTTTTTAAAACTAAAGACTAGGTACTATGTACTAATTGCTATCTTCTTTCTAACAACACCACATTTTCTACGTGATGTGTTTGCGGAAACATATCTACAGGACGTACTTTAGTTACTTTATATTTCTCGTCCATTAAAGCCAAATCACGCGCTTGTGTAGCCGAATTACAACTTACATAAACCACTTTTTCAGGAGCAATCTTCATGATTTGTTCAATCACGTCTTTGTGCATTCCGTCACGTGGTGGATCCGTAATAATAACGTCAGGCTGACCGTGTTGTGCAATAAAAGCATCGTTAAAAACTACTTTCATGTCACCTACGTAAAACTCGCAATTGTCAATGTTATTGCGTTCGGCATTGGCTTTAGCATCTTTAATTGCATCCGGAACACTTTCTACACCAATTACTTTTTTTGCTTTTTTAGAAACAAACTGTGCAATAGTTCCTGTTCCGGTATATAAATCATAAACGGTTTCTTTTCCGGTCAATCCGGCAAAATCCCGCGTTATTTTGTATAATTCGTAAGCCTGATCCGAGTTGGTCTGGTAAAAGGATTTGGCATTAATGCTAAATTTTAAACCTTCCATTTCTTCCAGGATGTAATCACGTCCTTTGTACAGTTTAATATCCTGATCGTAAAGCGTATCATTTGCTTTATTGTTCACTACATATTGCAACGAAGTGATTTGAGGAAATTTGGCATACATGTGATCTAATAATAATTCCCTGTTGGCTTTATCATCTTCGAAAAACTGAATCAAAAGCATGATTTCGCCAGTCGAAGCGGTACGCAACATAACGGTTCTCAACAAACCCGAATGTTCTCTGGGATTAAAGAAAGTTAAATCATTTGCGTTAGCAAAATCACGAATTTCATTTCGAATTGCGTTAGAAGGATCTTCCTGCAAATGACATTTTTTGATGTCCAGAATTTTGTCCCACATTTTTGGGATATGAAAACCAAGGGCATTTCTGTTACCTAAATCTTCATCGCTTCCAATTTCAGCTTCCGTTAACCAACGGCTGTTAGAAAACGAAAACTCCATTTTATTTCTGTAGAAAAACTTTTTCTCCGAGCCTAAAATAGGTTCGAACTCAGGAAGTTCAATTTTTCCAATGCGTTGCAGGTGATTTTTAACCTCGTTGTGTTTGAAAAATAATTGTTGGTTGTAGTTCATATTTTGCCATTTGCAACCACCACAAACACCAAAATGCTCGCAGACAGGATCTACACGATGCTCTGAAAATTCATGGAATTTAACCGCTTTTCCTTCGTAATAGGCTTTTCGCTTTTTGAAAGTTTGGACATCAACCACGTCACCCGGAACCACATTTGGAATAAACACTACTTTTCCATCGGGAGCCTTTGCTACCGAAACGCCTTTTGCACCTGCATCAAGGACTTTTATCTGATGAAAGACAACTTTGTCTGTATTTTTTCTACCCATGGCGCAAAAATAAGTGTTTGTTCGCTTTTATAAATTCAAATTGGGAAATATTTTTGAAAAGTATCATTTTTTATGACAATTACAATTATGAAACCGTCAGTTCGAGTGTTTTTATGTAGTCCCGACACTTCGGGACGAAATAAAAATGTATCGAGAACTCGTCTGGTTTTTATAAAAGTTCTCGATACACTTTTATTCCCAAAAGCTATCGCATTTGGAATTAAAAGCACTCGAACTGACGTGTATTGAGAATTGTTTTATTTGTGCCTGTTTCCCGCTTTCCGCTACAAATCCTCGTCTTACCGGCAGTAACTCTAAGCCATTAAAGGAGCTTCTCCCGAGGTTTCGGGAGTCGCTCTTTACCGGCAAGAGTTACAATGCCAGCAACACTGCGGGTTTTTCGCTGTAATCGGGGGCAGGGGAGTTGTGGGAATTTGAAGTTTTTTGAGATAAAATGAAACCTCGTTTAGTGGAACGAGGTTTGGTTTATGTTTTTAAGTTTTGATAGCGCGGAATTGTATTCCGTGCACACTCAAACAGGATAAAATACTATTTAAAATTGAACTGTTTGGTTTTATAGTTGCTCAACTTTGCGGGCACGGATTGCAAATCCGCGCTTTCGTTGCGTTGATATATCCGGGCGGTCTGGGATTTTTCTGCTTCAAAATCAAGGCTTTTCTCTTCCCACAAAACTTCCTTTTCCTAATAAAAAGTCAATAGATTTAAGTACATTTTTATCGACACTTTCTTCTGTTTTTAAATGCGAGATGTATCGAATGATTTCATGCTGTAATGAAGGACGTAAATTTTGAAAAACAGTATTAGCTTCTTCGTTTTCGTTTAAAGCTTGTAACAGTTTGGGGTGAATGGGGATTTCTCTTTTTTCAGCATCATAACTTATGCTAATTTCTATTTGTTCTCCAATTCTTTTAGGTGAATTTTTAAGCATTTTAGTATTGATGTACAAACGCCATTCTCCTTTAAATTTCATTAAAGTTTGGATGTAAGGAATGGAGTTCACAGCGCCTTTGACAGGAATAGGAGCTTTGGATTTTCCGGCTTGTTCAAAAATAGCATTTAAAATTTCTTCGGGAACAAAAACAAACGGATTGATACCAATAATTTCAATGGTTGCCAAAAAAGTATAGCTTGTTTCTACTGCCATAAAGAAAGATTTTATCTGTTTGCTAAAATAGAAAAAATGTTCTGGAATTTAGTAAATACAAAAACCTCGTTTACCCAAAATTGGAAAACGAGGTTTTGTATTTTAAAGAAGGAATTTTTCAATCCTTCAATCTTTTAATTTTTCAATCTAATAAATTACAAATCCGATTTTAAAACAGCTCCGTTACTGGCATTGGTTACTAACGAACGGTATTGTCCTAACCATCTTGATGTTAATTCTTTTTTCAACGGAACAAATTCCGCTTTTCTTTTTGCAATTTCTTCATCAGATAAGTTAACCGATAAAATGTACTGATCTACATCGATATGGATTTCGTCACCATCTTTTAACAAACCAATCATTCCGCCTTCGGCAGCTTCCGGAGAAACGTGTCCAATAGAAGCTCCACGTGTTGCACCACTAAAACGACCATCGGTAATTAAAGCAACCGACTTTCCAAGTCCCATTCCCATAATTAAAGAGGTAGGAGCCAGCATTTCCTGCATTCCCGGACCACCTTTAGGACCTTCGTAACGAATAACAACAACATTTCCTGCTTTGACTTTTCCACCAAGAATTCCTTCAATAGCTTCAGCCTGTCCGTCAAAACAAACGGCTGTTCCTGTGAAAACACGGTCTCCGGTAATTCCGGCAGTTTTAATAACAGCACCTTGTTCCGCCAGATTTCCGTACAAAACCGCTAAACCACCCACTTCAGAATAAGGGTTGTCGATGGTGTGGATAATGTTTGTATCCTTGATATAAGCATCTTTGATTTTTTCTAAAATCGTTTCTCCTGTAATAGTAAGGTTGTCTAAAAGGATGTCATCACCACGTTTGGTCATTTCTTTCATTACGGCATTTACACCACCTGCAGTGTTAATGTCTTCCATGTGAACGGTTGATAAACTTGGAGAGATTTTAGCAATGTGAGAAACTCTTTTTGAAATTTTATTGATGTCTTCCAAATTAAAGTTAACATTCGCTTCTTTAGCAATAGCCAACATGTGTAGAACCGTATTCGAACTTCCGCCCATAGCCATATCTACAGCAAATGCATTTCTTACGGCTTTTTCATTAAGGATGTTTTTTAACTTGAATTTTTCGGTTTGTGCAGCGTCTTTGGCAATTTCGCAAATTCTTCTTGCCGCCTGACGGTATAATTCTTCACGTTCTTTGGTTAAAGCTAATATGGTTCCGTTTCCAGGAAGTGCAATTCCCATAGCTTCCATCAAAGTATTCATAGAATTAGCGGTGAACATTCCCGAGCAACTTCCTCCTGACGGACAGGCGTTGCACTCAATGTCTTTTAATTCTTCATCGGTAATTTCACCTAATTCGTGTTTTCCAACCGCCTCAAAAGCTGTAGCCAAATCGATAGGCACACCATCTTTAGTATGTCCTTTTTTCATTGGTCCACCACTCACAAAAATAGTAGGAACGTCCACACGTAAAGCCCCCATAATCATTCCCGGAACAATTTTATCACAGTTAGGAATCGCAATCATAGCATCCAGTTTGTGAGCGTTCATTACAGTTTCAATAGAATTAGCAATAAGTTCTCTTGATGGTAACGAGAAAAGCATTCCGTCATGTCCCATAGCAATCCCGTCATCCACTCCAATAGTGTTGAATTCAAAAGGAACGCACCCATTGGCTTTAATTTCTTCTTTAATTACTCTCGAAACTCTGTCCAGGAAAAAGTGTCCTGGGATAATTTCGATATAAGAATTGGCAACCCCAATAAATGGCTTGTCAAAATCTTCATCGACTAAGCCTGTTGCTCTGAATAATGATCTGTGCGGCGTTCTTTGATGTCCTTTTTTTACTTCATCACTTCTCATAATAAACTTAAGTTTTTATATACTTTTTGTAATTTGTATGATTATTTTTTTTTCGGCGGCAAAGATAAGTAATCTTAGAAATAAACTTTTAATGAATTCTGGTATTATTAATAAAAGAGCTATTTTATCTTTGTTTCTAAATTAGTTAAGAAAATGAATTTTATATCAAAAAGGAAAGTAGTATTTATTAGCTTTTGTACTATTGTTTGTGCTGTGTTTTATAGTTGTGCAGATGCTAATAAGGAAGGAGAATATTTTTATTATCGTGCCATAAATGACAGGGATACTGCTTTGCTTCGCTATACCAAGTTAGAAGACAATCGTATTTTTGGTCAGTATGAAGTGATTTATAGTCAATCCAGAAAAGATTCAGGCGAAATAAGAGGCATAATTTCCGGTGATACTCTTAAAGGCAGTTTTTATTACCACCCTTATGGTGGCGGAGTTTTAAAGAGATATCCTGTTGCCTTACTGAAACGAGAAAATAAATTATTGTTAGGTAAAGGAGTAATTTCAATTTATATGGGAATTCCTTTTTTTTTAAAAGGGGATACCATAGATTATAGTAATCCTGAGTTTATATTTGAAGAAATTAAAAAATAAAGTTGATAAAAATCCGTCCCCTTTTTTTAGAATGAAACGGATTTTCATTTTTAGTCCAAAACTACTAAACAATCAAAAAATGTTTCTTTTAAATGTTGGTTGTAAGTTTTCATGTCTTTTTCAATATTGGCATTTTTTTCCACATCATGAAAGTGATAACTTTTTAATGGAGTCATTCCTGTAAAAGCATTCATGCGGTGGAAACCAAAAAAAGGTCCTTCGTCAACGGATTTTTGATCGAAAAATTCGCCTGGAAGTGTAAAAGCGGTGGCAGGAGCATTCCAGGTGGTAGTAAGCATGTATTTTTTGCCATGCATCATTCCGCCTGTACCGTAATTAATGTCCGGATTGCTTGATTTTCTGCCGTCACTGCGATAAATTCCTTTGTTGTGTCCTGCAGTAAAAACTTCGTCTATGTATTTTTTAAAATTGTATGGCAATTGAAACCACCAAACGGGTGTGTGGTAAATGATAACATCTGCCCAAACAAATTTGTTGACTTCTTCGTCAGCTGTGTATCCGTTTTCGATTGTTGTGGTTTGAACGATTATATCTTCTGATTGTTCGAAAAATTGCTGAGTAGTTTCAGTAATGGTGTTGTTAAACAATCCGCCGGAATGACCAAAACTTTGTCCTGCATTTATGATAAATATCTTTTTCATGTATGTTTTATTTTTATGTTGGTACAAAGTTAGAGTAGATATTAGTATTATTAAAATAGTATAATTTATACATTTGTATTATAAATATAATAGTTATGGTCAATTTAGAATGGTATCGTACTTTTAAAGCGATTTATAAAACAGGAACTTTAACAAAAGCTGCCGATGCACTTTTTATTTCGCAGCCCGGCGTGAGTTTGCATCTGAGTTCCTTAGAAAGTTATGTAGGCTATAAACTTTTTGATAGGACAGGACGTAAAATGATTCCAACTGAAAGAGGCAAAATTTTATACAACGCCATTGCTGAAGGTTTGAAAATTCTGGAAGATGCCGAGAAAAATTTTCAACGCAGTACTGAAAAGCACACGCCAACAATTAGTATCGGAATGTGTTTTGAGACTTTCCAAATTACTTTAGAACAATACATTTCGACCTTACCCTTTAATGTGATTATTCGTTTTGGTGAATATCCTGAAATGCTCGAAAATTTAGATAAGGGAATTTTAGATTTGGTAATTTCTCCACAAAAAGTAGATTCAGTTAATATTTCCTATGAAGCATTTTCGTCAGAAACCATTGTTTTGGTTGGAGGAAGTGAAGTTGATGATTCGGAGTTACAGCAATTGGTCAAACAAAAAAAATATAAAGCAGCTGAGAATTACTTGAAAAGTCAAAAATGGTATGGAACAACGGGAGATATGGAACATCTTTTTCGTTTTTGGCAACTCAATTTTGATAATTTTCCGGATTTCAGACCTAATTATATTGTTCCCAATATCCATTCTATTGTGCGATGTTTAAATGGTGCCAACGGATTAGCTGTTATTCCTGATTTTTTATGTAAAAAAGAAGTAGAAAGTGGCACTATAAAATTGCTTTGGGAAGGACATAAAAAGTTGAAAAACACGCTTTATTTTGCGAATAGAAAGAATACTGCTTACGAGAAAGAGCTCGATTTAATAAAAGATTTGTTTAAAAAGGTGATGTTATAAAATCAACACAGCCAGTTACCGGACTATGTTGACTTTTATTTTTTACCATAAATGCTGTACTTCTTTTTTGATGTAGTGCTCGTAGATTTCGTTCATGGCAGCAATTTTTTCCGGATTTAATAGAGGCAAATCTAATGTTGAAAGATTGGACATTACATGACCTTCGGTAGAAGCCCCGGGTATAATACAGCTTACTTCTTTAAAATTTAAAATCCATTGTAAAGCTAGAGGAGCCAGATTTGTTACTTCAGGAAACAATTTTTTTAATTCGTTTACGGCTATTAAACCCAATTCATAGTTAATGCCTGAGAAGGTTTCTCCTTTATCAAACGATGCGCCCTCGCGATTGAAAAAGCGATGATCTTTGCTGTCAAAAATAGATTTTTCAGAGAATTTCCCGGTGAGAAGTCCGCTGGCTAAAGGGACACGGGCAATGATTCCCACATCTTTTTTCTGCGCTTCTTTAAAGAAAAGTTCTGACGGACGCTGTCTGAAAAGATTAAAAATAATCTGTACTGTAGTCACATTTGGAAACTCAATAGCTTTGAGACCTTCTTCTACTTTTTCAACACTCACCCCAAGATTCTGAATTTTACCTTCTTTTTTTAATTTGTCAAAAAGTTCAAAAATCTCAGGACGGTAATAAACTTCAGTAGGAGGACAGTGCAACTGAATTAAATCGATGGTATCTAATTGCAGTCTTTTCAGGCTGTCTTCTACATATTTTTGTAACACCTTTGGCTGATAGCCTTCATTAACATGCGGATTAATTTGACGACCGCACTTAGTAGCGACATAAATTCGTTCGGAACGCGACCGGACTACTCTTCCTACAGCAGTTTCACTTAATCCATTTTCATAGACATCAGCAGTGTCAATAAAGTTCACTCCTTTATCAATTGCGGCATTTAACAATTCATCAGCAGACTCATTATTAAATGAAGAACCCCATTTTCCGCCCACCTGCCAGGTTCCAAGGGCTATTTCTGAAACTTCAAAGTTTGTTTTTCCTAATTTACGATAGTTCATTTTTGTATATTTTTATAAATTATTTATTATTTCCTGAATCGCTTTTTCGATAAGCGGACTCATAATTTCATAACCGGCACTGTTAGGATGCACCCCATCTTCTGACAGTTGTTTCTTTAAACCTTTTTGCTCATCAGCCATTTCAGGATAATAATCTACAAAAGAGATTCTGTGAGACAGTGCATATTCCTTGAGTACGGCATTTAGTTCTGTAATTAAATCTGCTGGTTTTTCTTTTGGATTCCAATAGAAATAATTAGCCGGTAAGACAGAACAAAGGATTACTTTGATTTGGTGAACCTGAGCCAGTTCAACCATTGAATAAATATTATTGGTAATCATTTCAATTGTTGCCGGTCCTGTATTTCCGGCAATATCATTACCTCCTGCTAAAATTACAACAATTTTAGGATTTAATGCAATAACATCTGCTCTAAAACGCAGTAGCATTTGTGGTGTCGTCTGACCGCTGATGCCTCTGTTAATGTAAGATTTGTTTTGAGAAAAAAAAGGATGTTCCTTACTCCAGAACTCAGTAATTGAATCGCCTAAAAAAATTACCCTGTTTTCATCAGAAATGGGCAGAGGGAGTGAAGCGTTCTCTTGTTGGTATTTTGATAAATAAGGCCAATCCTGCATAGCATATTATTTTTTTAGCTTTCATAATAGCGTTATAAACAAAGCTAACAATTTTTTTGAAATTACTATTTAGTTTAAAAGATGGATTTTTAAGTATTAATATGATATTTTCGTACATTTGGATTGCACTGCAAAAACAAATGATTTTATGAGATTATATCAAAAATTAGGAACTATTGGTTTTCTTAAAAATAGTTACGTTTATAAATTTCTATTTGTAGCTTTTATTGGTATTCATATTCCGTTAATAGGAATTTTATTTTTCGTTATTTATGCAAAAGTAAATTTTTCAGCAGCTTCTTTATTGGTTTTTTCTTTAATAATTACCTTACTGGCTACCGGAATGACATTATTTGTTTTAAATAAATTAATGAAGCCTATAGAATTAGCTTCTAATGCACTCAATGCCTACAGAATGAATAAAAAGATTCCTGTTTTACCATTAAATCATAGTGATGAAGCGGGTTTACTATTATCCAATATTCATGATTCTATTGCAGAATCTGAGAAATTTATTAGAGAAAAACAAGACTTAATTTATTTGCTTTCACACGATTTGAAAACATTTGCCGGGCATCCGGGATCTTTAGCAGCATTAATTTTAGAATCGGATCCAACAGAAGAAATAAAGGAATTAGCACAGTTAATTTGTCAGTCTTCAAATGAGCAATTTCAATATATTGACAAGTTTATAAAAATGCTGAAAGAACAGGATGAGCTGTTGAAAGTAAACTCAGAACTTAGCACGATTAATCTGGATGAAATGATAATTTCGATTGAAAATCAGTTAAGCAGACTTTTGAGTACTAAGAAAATCAGCTTGGTCAAAAATCTTGATGTTATTGTGGTAAATCTGAAAATAGATCCGGAATTACTCACTCGGGTGATTTTTAATATTATGCATAATGCTATTAAATTCTCTTTTACAGCGTCAAAAATTGAATGTTCCAGTTATGCGGATAATAAAAAAGTATACCTGCAAATTACAGATCACGGAGTAGGTTTTGATACGGATAAAAACGATACAATATTTGCTAAGTTTACTACAATGGGACGTTTAGGTACCTCTGACGAAAAATCTACAGGTTTGGGGCTGTACCTATGCAAACAAATTATTGAAAGAAATGGCGGAACTTTAACAGCTAACAGTGAAGGCGAAAATAAGGGAGCCTGTTTTACAATTGCTTTTGATATCATAAACTAATTGGCTTTTCATTTTATAAAAAAAAGGCAGCTTTAAGAATAAAACTGCCTTTTTGGATGATTATAATAAAAAATTAGTCAAATAAATCAGAAGATAAGTAACGGTCACCACGGTCACAGATAATAGCTACTATTACACCTGATTCTAATTCTTCGGCCAGTTTTACAGCTACTGCCACAGCACCTCCGCTGCTCATTCCGGCAAAAACACCTTCTTCTAAGGCCAGTCTTTTGGTCATTTCACGGGCTTCTTTTTCACTCACGTCAATAGTACGGTCCACTTTTGAAGGATCAAAAATTTTAGGCAGATATTCTGCAGGCCATTTTCTTATTCCGGGAATCTGAGAACCTTCTGAAGGCTGCGCACCAATGATTTGAATTTCCGTATTTTGTTCTTTTAAATAAGTAGAAGTCCCGATAATAGTTCCTGTGGTTCCCATTGCCGATACAAAATGTGTAACCGAGCCGTGAGTATCATTCCATATTTCCGGACCTGTTGTTTTATAATGCGCTTTCCAGTTATCAGCATTAGCAAATTGATTCAGCATTAAATAACCACCATCGGCTACTTTTTTATCGGCATAATCTCTGGAACCAATAATTCCTTCTTTGGCAGAAGTAAGGATTACCGTTGCACCATAAGCACGCATAGTCTGAGTACGTTCTTTGGTGGAGTCTTCCGGAAGGATTAATTCGATTTCAATGCCTAATAACTGGGCAATCATGGCTAGAGCAATTCCTGTATTTCCGCTGGTAGCTTCAATTAATTTATCCCCTTTTTTGATTTCGCCACGATCCATGGCCCCCTTAATCATAAAGTAAGCTGCCCTGTCTTTGACACTGCCTCCTGGATTATTGCCTTCTAATTTTAATAATAATTTTACGTTTTTGTTTTTAACCAGATTGGTTGTTTCTACTAAAGGGGTATTACCAATCAGGTTTAATATTTTTTGCGGATCCATTTATTTTAATTCTTTTATTTTTACTTCGGTGGTAGTGGTATTGGTAACTATTGATCGTTCGGGAATGGATTTAGTTACCCAGGCGTTTCCTCCTACAATGCTGCCTTTTCCTATAACGGTTTCTCCGCCCAGAATAGTTGCATTTGCATAAATACAAACATTTTTTTCTACAGTAGGATGTCTTTTAGAATCTTTCATTTCTTTGCTTACGCTCAATGCTCCCAGTGTAACTCCCTGATAGATTTTAACATATTTCTCAATTACAGCTGTTTCTCCAATAACAATTCCCGTGGCGTGATCTATGAAAAAAGGCGAATCAATCTGGGCACCGGCATGAATGTCTGTTCCGGTAATCCGATGTGCATATTCACTCATTAAACGGGAAAAAAGCAGTAAGTCAAGTTTATATAATTCATGACTAATCCTGTAAATAGCAATAGCATAAAATCCGGGATATCCCAGATAAACTTCTTCAATACCATTTGATGCAGGATCGTTTTCTAAGATATATTGCGCATCCTGATTTAATTTTTCAAGCACAGCAGGCAATTTGTCAACAAAATCATCCCAGGTTTCATTGCACAAAGAGTTTGGTTTTTTACAGGCAATAGAAGCAATTTCTTTAAACTGTTTTTCTAATTCATCAATGCTTTCGCTCAACGGTGCATTTGCATCAAATAAAGTATAAAAAATTTTTTCTGTAAAGACTTCAACTTTTGTTTTAATACCGTAATTAATAGCGGTATGGCTTTTAAGCAAACCAATATTTTTTATAATCAGATCCTTTGTCATTGCTTTTGGATTGTATAGTTAGTAGAAGAGCGCTACTTGATTCTAATCGTGTTGATAATTTAAAACAAATATATTGAACTATTTTGAATAATAAGAACAACATTCAGGATGCTTTCATACCGGAGTTCTGTTTTTTTGTTAAAAAGTTTTTCAGGATTGCAAAAATCAATTTTACCCAATTGAAACTGACTTTCGTGAAACAACAATTTTAAATTTATTACTTTTGAAAACTGATACGATTAAAAATGAAAAAAATAGTTTTTCCAATTATGTTACTTGCTATAGCTGTGGCTTTTTATGAGCAGACTGCAAACGAAAAAAATGTATATGTTACGGTAGCTGCCATAGCGGTATTTATGTTTGGAATGATGCAGTTGAGTGCAAAAACACCAAGTAAAAATCAAGAAAAAGAAGAAGATGCTGAATAAAGGAGATAAAGTTGCCGTGCTTGATGAAGCTATTAATGGCGTAGTTCTGTCTGTAAATGGAGAAGAGGTTACTGTGGAAACCGAGGATGGTTTTGTAATGAATTTTACAGCCGGTGAACTCATAAAAACAAATGATACCAGTAATTTAATGGATTCTGTCAGAAGAATTAATGTGGAAGAAATTAAAAAAGAAAAAACAATTCCTAAGCCCCGAAGTTTTGTGAAGGAACGTAAAGAAAAGGAAACGGGAGTTCCGGAATTTGATTTACACATTGAGAAATTAGTTAAAAACAAAAACGGGATGTCCAATTATGATATTTTGACACTTCAGGCTGAAACGGCTCAGAGACACATAGAATTTGCCATTAAAAACCGCATTCCTAAAATTGTTTTTATTCATGGCGTGGGCGAAGGAATTCTAAAAGCTGAACTGGATTTTTTATTAGGCCGTTATGATAACATTGATTTTCAGGAAGCCAATTATCAAAAATACGGACAAGGCGCTACCGAAGTTTTTATCAGACAAAGTAAAAAATAAACTAATAATTCAGGTATAAAAAAAACGCTCATTTGACAAGAGACAAATGAGCGTTTTTTTATTTAAAACTGCAACTACTGTTAATCTGTAGTAAATAATTCTCCTAAAGGATAATTGTCTCCGAGGGTAAAACTAACTATTCCTCTTTGTAAGGTAACTTTCTTTAGAACAATAGTATGTTTGTAACTGTTGGCTCCATTAGTGGTAGTAGTTACTTCTATTATACCATTTGTTCCGCTTACACCGGCATCACCAATCCATTCCTGATTAAGAACAGGAGTAACAGGAGTAGTAGGCTGACAAAAATAATCTCCGGTTAATAATCCGCCATTAACAAATGAACGATAAGTAAATACATTGGTAGTAGTTCCTATCAATCCTGTTCTGGGAGCATTGAGAGGTGTAACTTCGTTTGCAATCAGGGCTGGGTCAATATTTAAAATCAAAGCTTCACTGGTGTTGTAGTTATAAACTTCATTAGTAGCCGTACATTTTTCTAAAGTCTGATCAAATTTAAAAGGTAACGTGGTAATAGAAATTTTATAATTGCCAAAAGGAAATGTTTCATACACCTGAGTACCGTTGGACTTTGCAAAAGTTACATTTTTTAGTACAATATTGTAGTTGTAACCGGTTATTTTAGTACTGTTATTTGTTTCATCAGTACTTTTGTCTGCTGTAGTTACAATGCGTATTTTTCCGGATGTAGCTGTCCATTGATCTGTAATAACAGGAGTTGCCGGAACTATGGTTTCACATATGTTAGCAGAAGATACAATACCATCATAAAAACGATAAACAACCCTGTTAGCCGTAGCATTTATATCCAGTTCGATGGTATCATTAGCAGCAGTCAGCTCAGTAGGGAAATTGGTTTTTGGGATTTCCAGTATTAAGGCTTCCTGATCTTTAAGCTTGTAAATAATATTATTATTAGTACAACTTTGGGTTGCGGTAATATCTTCAAAGCTAATATCTTCCTGGGTTAAATTTCCATCATCACAGGCAACGAACAATGCCGCAAGTATCAATAGGTTTAGGACTTTTTTCATTTTTTAAATTTTCACAAAAATAGGTAAAAAATGATAAATGCTATTCCACTTTTGATAATTGATATTTTATAACTTTGCAGCAATGAAAAAAATATACCTCGATAACGCCTCAACTACCGCTATAAGACCTGAAGTTGTTCAGGAAATGACTAAAATAATGTTGGAAGATTACGGAAATCCATCTTCTACACATAGTTTTGGCCGAAATGCTAAAAACATCCTCGAACTTTCCAGAAAAAGTATTGCCAGACAGCTGAATGTCAATGCACAGGAAATTATTTTTACTTCAGGAGGAACCGAAGCCAATAACTGGATTTTGCGTTCTGCCGTTCAGGATCTGGGGATAAAACGAATTATCAGCAGTAAAATAGAACATCACGCTGTATTATCAACCATAGAGGAATTACAAAAAGAATATTCCATTCAGGTAGATTATGTAAAGTTGTTAGCTAATGGGGAAGTCGATTTAACTGATTTATCGGTATTACTTTCAAAGGATGTGAAAACTTTAGTGAGTTTAATGCACGTGAACAACGAAATCGGGACTATTTTAGACCTGGAACGTACCGCAGTAATATGCAGGCAATATAATGCGTTGTTTCATTCGGATACGGTACAGTCTATGGGCAAAATGAAACTGGATTTGCAGACCGCGACTGTAGATTTCGTGGTTGCCAGTGCTCATAAATTTCACGGACCTAAAGGTGTTGGCTTTGCTTTTGTTCGAAAAAATGCCGGATTGCAACCCTTGTTTTATGGGGGAGAACAGGAAAAAGGCCTGCGTGCCGGAACCGAAGCGGTACACCAGATTGCAGGAATGGCAAAGGCACTGGATATTTCGTATGCCAATTTGGAGCAGGAAAAGCAACACATTACTGCTGTTAAACAGTATTTAATCGAACAATTAGAGCAACATTTTACGGGTTTTTCCATCAATGGAAACAGCGATGGTTTTTATAATATTATAAATGTTGTATTGCCTTTTTCAGAGGAGAAAACGGCGATGATTTTGTTTCATCTGGATATGCGGAGTATTGCGGTTTCCCGTGGAAGTGCCTGCCAGAGCGGCAGCATCAGACCCTCACATGTACTGGCTGAATTACTCCCGGACAACTTAATACGAAAACCGAGTTTACGCATTTCCTTAAGTCACTATAATACTACAGCAGATATTGACGGCTTAATCGAAGCCTTAAAAACAGTATAAACCATAAAATCCGTTTCTTTTTAAATGAGACGGATTTTATATAATTTTTGGATTTTACTTTTTAGTTCCAGATTTCATTTGCTGCGGTGAGAATTACGGGAGCATTGTCGGTTATCAAAATCGTGTGTTCGTGTTGTGTTACAAATCCGCCTTTGTTTCCTACCAGTGTCCAGCCGTCTTTTAATCCAACAGCAATAGTGGAATGGGTTGAAATAAAAGTTTCAATGGCAACAGTGGTATTTTTTTTAAACCGTTCCCGATTAGTTTTTACTCTGTAATTTAAAATATTTTCCGGCTTTTCGTGTAAACTTCTGCCCACACCATGACCTGCTAAATTTTTGATGACTTTATATCCGGATTTTTTAGCTTCGGTTTCTATTAGAAAACCAATTTCGGAAATCAGTACGCCACCTTTGATGTTTTGAATTGCTTTTTTCAAAATTTCTTTCGACGCGTCAACAAGTGGCTGATGGTTGTGAATGTCTTTTCCCAATACAAAAGAACCACCATTATCCGACCAGAAACCGTTGAGTTCGGCAGAAACATCAATGTTAATTAAATCGCCTTCTTTCAATATTTTTTTCTCAGATGGGATTCCGTGAGCCGCTTCCTGATTGATGCTGATACAGCTATATCCCGGAAATTTATAGGTTTCATACGGCGCTGATTTCGCTCCGTAACTCTTTAGAATCGCACCTCCGTAATTATCCAGTTCTTTAGTTGACATACCGGCTTTGGCGTAAGCTCTCATCATTTTTAGTGTTGTGGCTACCACTTCACTAATTTTTTTCATTCCTTCCAGTTCCGATTCTTTTGTAATTGACATCTGCTATTTTTTTATTAAACAAATTTACGATTTTCAGATTATTTTACTTTTGGTAAAAATTCAAATTCATAATAAGTTTCTCTTACAGGTTTGTAAAACTGTATTTTTTTAGAAATCTCCGATTTTGAAGCAACGTCTTGAGCAAACTTTTCAAATTTTTCTTTTGATTCCCAGGTAGCATAATTAATGACAATGGTTTTATCCTCATTAGTAAGTATTTGGGACGATATAAAACCAGGAGAAGGATTCACTTCTTTTTCAAAAAACTCTTTAATCAGTGAATTTAAAGTATGAAATTGCTCTTGTTGTATTTCAAAACGTACCATTACGTAATAAGTTTTTTTCATGGTATTGAAGTTGTTTTTAGTAATTTACAAGTTTTATTTTATGATGCGTTGCAAACGCTTTGATTTGTTTTTTAATGTAAGTAGGTGCTCGATGCAATCGAGAAACAGTTTGGACCCAAAATAGAACTGTCTTAAATACGCTAAAACGAGGTTGTTTTTTATGCTTAATTTTAAATTTTACTTTTTTAAGTAAGTTGTGTAACAGCTACCCGTGTTGGCGGTTCGTTGTTTCTATTCTATTAGTAATCTCCCGTCTGCTGTTGAAATTATTTCTCCATTTTTTTCAATTTCAAGCGTTATGTCTGGTGAATTGTCTTCTCCTGTAATATTTCTGTAAACTTTATAAGTGTAAATTCCATTTATAAAAGTTATAACGTGATTTCCACCGCTTCCTAAGTGTTCCCATTGACCATTATTTAAAACTATGTCGGCGGGCTTTGAAGTTTCTCTTTCATCAACTTTCCAAGAGGCATACCTGTAATTGTTGTTAGATATTTCGTCAATGCGAATTATATATTTACTTGTCTTTATTTTATAGACAGGGCTTTGAAAAGTTTTTAATGAAACGTGTAAGTTTTCCTTGTCCTTAGCTATCAAATTAGTTCTTAAATTTTTTTCAAAGTCGCTTTGGTAATTTACAGTAGTTATTACTCCGTCAGAATTCGCCATCCACAAATCACCGTTGTCAAGCATTATTCCTCTCCAACCCACTTCTGACCATTGACTGATTTTGGAGTTTGAAATTTTATAAAGTAGGATTTGGTCAAAAATTTCGCTAAATCTCTTTTTAAATTCTTCTTTGTCTTTAACAGTTGGTATTGGGTATTGTCTATGTAATGGGTAACTTATTTTGTTTGAAATTCTGTCAATGTCTTTCTCTTTGAATAATGTAATTACAGTTTTTATACTGTCAATTTCGTAGTCTTTAAGTTCGTCATTAGTTCCTTCCTTGTCTTGCGATATTGAATTCTCAGCAGTGTCAATAGGTTCTTCATTTATTACTGAATGCTTTTTACTGTCCGTTTGGTTACATCCCAAAAGTAAAAGTCCAAAAATTAAAGAAGTCAGTTTAATTAATTTCATATCAATTTTTTCTTGTCTGTGGTGTTTGTTACAATGACCGCCAACGTCCCGCCACTACAGCGGGTTTGGGACTAAATTAAGCCCTATTTTCGGATTTGCCAAATCATACCAAATACAAAACCAATTTTTCCATTAAGCCTAAAACCCAAATTGCTTGTAGCGTGTGTTAGCGGTTCGGTTGTTTGTTTATAAAGTTTATCTATTCGAATTTTCAATTCAGTTCGCTTACTAAACAACAACTTTTAAACTCTTTGAAGAGCTTGTTTACATGTAATCAGGGAAATTCGGGTTTTACTTTATAACTAATAAAATTACAATCGCCTTTTATCATTTTATCCAAAATTATTTTTTGGAATCTGTTTTCAATTTCTTTTGCCTCTGATTTGCTTAAATCGTCAAAATACAACCATCGAGATGTTCCTCCCACCATTCTAAAAACTGATCTTATGGAAGTACGAGCGATATTTTTTAATTTAGGACTTGACCCTAATACTGTAACGTAATACATTTCTTCTTCAAAATCGTTGTTGCCTTTTAAGTAAAAAACTTTTCCTTTTAAAAAGTCATAACCTTTCTCTTCCCAATTGTCATACTTCTTCCATTTTTCGGGTACTGCTAAATGTTGAGAACTTTCCTTAAATTTATCTAAGCATATATTTAATTTTTCTTCACTGCAATTAAATTCATATATGGATCCACCACCTAAAGTACCAGCTATCTTGTCATTACAACTTGCTAGCAATAATATCACACTCACTATTATCAATTTTTTCATTTTGTTTTTCTATTAGAAACTCCAACATTCACGTTTCTGCTTTTCAAGTTCCAATTAGAGACACAGACTTTCAAGTTTCAATGTCAAATTTCAATATTTAAATTTCGGTTTTCCGCTTTCTAATATTAAACATTAAAAAAATCGAATTTTGCCGATTCCTACCCGATTTAGACGTTTTCTTATTCAGTTTCTGCATTTCAAAAGCCAAATCTTTAAATCTGGTTTTCTCCTCGTTTCCAGTCAACTGACCGCTAACTCGTTTATATGTGTGATAAAATCACACAAAGGCACCCATTTTAGGTAGATAGGTGTGATAAACTATCGTAAATTAGTTTATTTCAAATATATAAAAATAACCTTTCAATTTTTAGTAAGCGAATTGTATTCAAAAAAAATACCGCAAATTCACAAAATTTTAATCTGAGAATCTGCGGTAAATAAATTTATAAAAATAAAAACTATCGAATTGCTTTTACAAAATCAGCAATTTTTCCGTTTCCGTTTTCTTTTAAGTGAGTGATAAATGCACTACCAATAATAGCGCCTTTAGCATATTGAGTAGCCTGCTTGAAAGTCTCAGCATTGTTGATTCCGAAACCTACAATTTGAGGGTTTTTTAGATTCAAATTGGCAATACGCTTGAAATAATCTTCCTGTGTGCTTCCAAAACCTGCTGAAGAGCCTGTAACACTTGCCGAGCTTACCATATAGATAAACCCGCTGGAAACGCTGTCTATAAAACGAATACGTTCATCAGATGTTTGTGGTGTGATTAAAAATATATTGATCAAGCCGTATTTGTCAAAAGTAGCTTTGTATTGTTCGGCATATACATCAACGGGCAGATCCGGAATGATTAATCCATCAATACCCACTTCGGCACATTTTTGACAAAAAGCCTCTACGCCAAATTGCAACATCGGGTTGAAATAGCCCATAATTACCAAAGGGATAGCAACCGTTTTACGGATGTCTTTTAATTGGTCAAACAAGATTTGTGTGGTCATACCGTTGTGCAATGCAGTGGTAGAACTTGCCTGAATAGTAGGTCCATCGGCCAATGGATCGCTAAAAGGCAAACCAATTTCAATCATGTCTATTCCGCTCTTTTCTAAGTCCCGGATAATTTGTACCGTATCGTTTAAGTTAGGGTATCCTGCCGAAAAGTAGATCGAAAGTATTTTTTTATCTTCCTGTAATTTTTGTTCGATTCTGTTCATCGTATTTTTTTTAATTAGTAACAATATATGCCCAGGCAGTTTGAAGGGATTCCAGAGTTACTTCAATGCGCTTGTAATGCAGGCCTTCATAGGTGTCCGCCATATGCAGGTCTTCTTCGGTAATATCATATACTAATCCTGTAACAATGTCATTTGGGTTTTCGGTAGCAACAATAATAGGGTATTTTTCTATTCCAAATTCTTCTTCAATCTCGATATAATTTATTTCAAATCCGATTAATTTGTCTGGCGTTCCTTTTAGTGAGCGTCCAAAAATATTTTCCTGAATGTCTTTGTCCTTTAAAGTTCCGTAAGCGAATAATTTTTCCATTTGTTCTGGTTTGAAAATTGAACGTTCTTTATTGTTTTTGCGTTAGGGATAGCAGCGATATCCTTTTTATTTTGTCATGCTGAGCTTGTCGAAACACAAAATAAAAGATTTAGCGAACAGCCCGACCCGCCGCGGCGGGTAACGCTTTGTTAAATTTTAAAATGTTCGATATAATTGTTTAAATCCTTATCGCCCCGTCCTGAAAGGCAAATAACAACTATATCTTCGGGTTTGAATTTTTTATCGTTCAGGACCGCTAAGGCATGTGAGGACTCGATTGCCGGAATAATTCCTTCCAGTTTACACAGTTCCAGACCGGCGTCCATAGCGTCATCGTCAGTCACAGAGAAAAACTCGGCACGACCAGTTTCGGCCAGATGTGCGTGCATAGGTCCAACACCCGGATAATCTAAACCTGCCGAAATAGAATAAGGCTCAGTGATTTGTCCATCTGGAGTTTGCATCAAAAGGGTTTTACAACCGTGGATGATACCTACTTTTCCCAGTTTGCTTGTGGCAGCACTGTGTCCGGAATGGATTCCTTTTCCTGCTGCTTCTACAGCAATGATTCCTACTTCGGGCTCGTGTAAAAAGTGGTAAAAAGTTCCGGCAGCGTTACTTCCGCCACCTATACAGGCTACCACATAATCTGGATTTTCACGTCCTTCTTTTTCTTTTAACTGCCATTTGATTTCCTCAGAAATGATACTTTGAAAACGTGTTACCATATCCGGATAAGGATGAGGTCCAATGGCAGAACCGATGATATAATGGGTATCCACCGGATTGTTAATCCAGTCGCGAATAGCTTCGTTAGTCGCGTCTTTTAAGGTTCTTGAACCTGAAAGTGCAGCACGGACTGTTGCACCCAGCATTTTCATTCGGGCTACGTTTGGCGCCTGACGGGCAATGTCAATTTCGCCCATATAGACAATACATTCTAATCCCATCAAAGCACAAACGGTAGCGGTTGCTACACCGTGTTGTCCTGCTCCGGTTTCGGCAATGATACGTTTTTTACCCAGTTTTTTAGCGACTAAAATCTGTCCAATAGTATTGTTGATTTTATGTGCTCCGGTATGATTTAAATCTTCTCTTTTCAGGTAGATTTTAGTATTGTGCTTTTCAGAAAGACGTTTGGCAAAATACAGCGGACTAGGACGTCCTACATAATCTTTCAGTAATTGGTCAAACTCAGCTTTAAAACCAGGTTCGGCCATGATTTTTAAGTATTCCTGACGTAATTCCTCTACATTAGGATATAACATTTCAGGAATGTAAGCTCCTCCAAATTGGCCATAATAGCCTTTTTCATCAACGTTGTATGACATTTTATATGTTTTATTGGTAGTAATGCGTTGCAACGCATTTTTACATAATTGTACGTTTTTTAATCCCGGTTCTATTTCAAATTTACTGTTTACATCAATAGCATAAACCGGTAAATTGGTTTTTAGTATTTCATTAACAGCATCTATTTCATCAGTTCCAATGCCTCCGCTTAAGAAAAACGGTTTCTTTGATGGATATTTTTCCAATACTTTCCAGTCAAATGTAGTTCCGTTTCCTCCGGGTAATTTTCCTTTGGTGTCAAAAAGAAAATAATCGCAGGCATTTTCAAAAGCTGCTAAAACAGAAAAATCAAAATCGTCGGCAACAGAAAATACTTTTATAATTTCGATAGCGTTTGCTAATTCAGTTTTCAAATTTAAACAAAAATCTACAGATTCCTTGCCATGTAACTGAACTGCCTGCAAATCGTGTTGTTGTACTTTTGCAAGGATGTTTTCGATTGTTTCGTTGACAAAAACCCCCGTTTTTTTAATCGATTTTGGCAATTCAGGGATAACACCATCAAAATAACGAGCCGATCTTTCCCAGAAAATAAATCCCATATAATCGGGCAGGAGCGCGCCTACTTCGAGTATATTATTGGGATATTTCATGCCACAGATTTTAATCCCCACCCCAGCCCTCCCCGAAGGGGAAGGAGTCGTTGTGTTGTATTTGTTGGTGTTTTCCATTTTATTTTGTAATAGTAAATCATTCCCCATTTTTTATTTCCTTAAAATTAGAGTTACCCTTCGGGGGCGTAGGGGGATTATAGTTTCTCAATAAACATCGTTGCTGCTTTTCCGGCATTGTCGGTTTTCATGAAGTTTTCACCAATTAAGAAGCCTTTGTATCCGTAAGGTTTAAGTTCATTTATTGCTTCAACTGAACTGATGCCACTTTCGGAAACTTTTACAAATTCATTCGGAATTAAGTCGGCCAATTGTTTACTGAAATCCAAACTTACTTCAAAAGTTTTTAGGTTTCTGTTGTTTACCCCAATCATATCCAATGTAGGCATGATGGATTTTTCCAATTCTTCCTGATTGTGAACTTCTAATAAAACTTCTAATCCTAAGCTTTTAGCAAATTCAGACAAGGATTTGATTTCCTCACGCGTTAAAACCGCTGCGATTAGCAAGATCAAATCGGCTCCGTGGGCTTTGGCTTCTAAGATTTGGTATTCATCAACGATGAATTCTTTTCGCAATAACGGAATATTCACAGAAGCTCTAGCTAACAATAAATCGTCTAAAGAACCGCCAAAATACTTTCCATCCGTTAAAACTGAAATTCCGCAGGCACCGGCACTTTCATACCCTTTTACGACTTCTTCAACTGTAAAACCATAATTGATTTCCGCTTTAGAAGGCGAGCGGCGTTTGTGTTCGGCAATAATTCCAGAATTGCTATTTCGCAAATTGTTGCTTAAAGAAATGGTTTTTTTATCAAAGAAAACCGAAGCTTCCAATTGTGATACCGGAATAATTGATTTTTTAAGAATGACTTCTCTTTTCTTGTCAACGATTATTTTATCTAATATGTTCATTTTTTTTAAGATGCTAAGTTTCTAAGATACTGAGGTATTTAGTTTTGGTTTTTAAAGGGATAACTGTTGTAATTTTTTCAAAGCTGTCAATCCTTTGCCAGAGAATAAGCTTTCTTTAGCTTGTTCAAATCCTTGTAAAGGCGTGCATCCTGTTACGGTAGCAATTGCCATAGCAGCATTGGCACAAACCACATTGTTTTGCGCTTCAGTACCTTTTCCGGAAATAATATTCAGGAACATTTGAGCTGATTCTGCAACGGTGCTTCCACCTTCAATTTCACTTTGTTTGATTATATTAACTCCGAAATCTTCAGGATTTAGCATTCCTTCTGTACTATGCGTAATTACTTTGGTAGCTCCCGTTAGCGAAACTTCATCATAACCATCTAAGGCGTGTACGATGGTAAAGTTACTATCGGTATTTTGATAAAGATATGCATACATACGAGCCAATTCAAGGTTAAAAACACCTAATAATTGGTTTTTAGGGAATGATGGATTAATCATTGGACCTAAAATATTGAAAATAGTTCTTACTGCTAATTCTTTTCGAATAGGTCCCACATTTTTCATAGCAGGATGGAATAGTGGAGCGTGAAGAATACAAATTCCAGCCTGATCCACACATTTCTTCAAGAAATCAGAGTCGTTACTGAATTTTATTCCTAAACTTTCCATTACATTACTGGAACCTGTAATAGAAGAAACACCATAATTTCCGTGTTTGGTTACTTTAATTCCTGCTCCGGCTGTGATGAAAGAAGCCAAAGTAGAGATATTAAAAGTATCTTTTCCATCTCCTCCGGTTCCTACTAAATCAATGGTGTTGTAATCGGATAAATCAATACGAACACACAACTCCTGAAGCGCCTCTCTAAAACCAGCTAATTCGTCAATACTAATGCTTCGCATCATGTATACGGTTAAAAAAGCGGCTATCTGGCTGGTGTTATAGTCTCCGTTAGAAATGTTAACCAACACGTTTTTAGCTTCTTCTTTAGAAAGCAATTCGTTGTTGATTAATCTATTTAATATGTTTTTCATTTTTTTTTAAGTTGCTAAGAATCTAAGTAACTACGGTTCTAAGTTTTTTTATTAACTGAATATTATGAATTTACCCAGTTTTCAAGCATTTTTTTTCCATTAGGAGTCAATACACTTTCTGGATGAAACTGTACTCCGCGAACATCATAAGTTTTATGACGCAATGACATCACCTGACCGTTTTCGTCAAAAGAAGTAGCTTCTAAACTTTTTGGCAAAGTAGCATCAACTACCCATGAATGGTAACGACCGACTTCGAATTCTTTGTCTAAACCTTGGAATAAAAGTTCGTCGTCAACCACTGTTTTTACGTTGGTTGCTACTCCGTGATACACTTTGTCTAAGTTAGAAAGTGTTCCGCCGTAAACTTCGCCAATGGCTTGTTGACCAAGGCAAACTCCAAAAATGCTTTTAGTAGGACCATATTTTTCAATAACTGGTTTTAACAAACCTGCTTCATCAGGAATTCCAGGACCTGGTGACAAAAGGATTTTATCAAAATGAGCAATTTCGTCTAATTCAAATTCGTCATTTCTATACACAGTAACCTCACAATTCAAATCTTCAAGATAATGCACTAAATTGTAAGTGAAACTATCGTAATTATCTATAACTAGTATTTTCTTCATTTTTTCATTGAAAAATTAAAAGATTAAAAGATTGAAAAATTAGCATAGTAGTCAATCTTTAAATTCTTAAATTATTAAATCTTTAAATTATTTTAAATAGTTTCTGCTAAATCTAAAGCTGTATTTAAAGCTCTCAATTTGTTGTATACTTCCTGCATTTCACTTTCTTCATCTGAACTGGCCACAATTCCGGCGCCCGCTTGTGAATGCAATTGGTGGTTTTTACTCAGGAAAGTACGAATCATAATGGCGTGGTTAAAGTTGCCTTCAAAATCCATAAAACCAATGGCACCTCCGTAAAAATTACGATTTGTTTTTTCGTAATCTTCAATTAATTGCATGGCTCTGTGCTTTGGAGCTCCACTCAGGGTTCCGGCAGGGAAGGTATCGGCAACAACCTGCATTGCGGTCGCATTGTCATGTAAATGTCCGGTAACTTTTGAAACTAAGTGGATGACGTGAGAAAAGAATTGAACTTCTCTGTAACGCTCCACATTTACATTATGTCCATGACGGCTTAAGTCATTTCGAGCCAAATCTACTAACATCACATGTTCGCTGTTTTCTTTCTTGTCTTCCGATAATTGTTTGGCTAAAACAGCATCTTTTTCGTCATCACCAGTTCTTTTGAAGGTACCGGCAATAGGGTGAATTTCGGCTTTTCTGTTTTTTACGATAATTTGAGCTTCTGGAGAAGAACCAAATATTTTAAAATCACCATAATCAAAAAAGAATAGGTAAGGGGATGGGTTGATGCTTCTTAAAGCGCGATACACGTTGAATTCGTCTCCTTTGAAACCTTGGGTAAAACGTCTAGAAAGAACCAATTGAAACACATCTCCCCGGTGACAATGTTTTTTAGCTAAGGCTACATTGTGTTTGAATTCTTCGTCAGTTAAATTGGATTTCCCTTCGCCATCTCGTGAAAATTTATAAGAAGGAATATTTCTGGATTGCATCAACTGCTCAATTTCTGAAATGTTATTTGTGTCATCTACACTGTGACAGAAAATATAAGCCTCATTTTTAAAATGATTGATGGCAATGATATTTTGGTAAACTGCATAATACACATCAGGAATTGTGGTTTCTTCATCTTTTTTAGCGATAGTTACTTTTTCAAAATAACGTACAGCATCATACGAAATGTAACCAAATAATCCATTATTGATGAACTTGAAATTGTTTTTCTCTGATTTGAATTGACCTGAGAATTGCTGAATTACTTCTGGAATATTCGTTTTTGCATCGATAGCACTGGTTTCGGAAGTTCCGTCAGGAAATTGTTTTAGAATCGTTTCGTTTTCAATTTTTATCGAAGCAATAGGGTTGCAACAGATGTACGAAAAACTGTTATCATTTCCGTGGTAATCACTGCTTTCCAGTAATAAACTATTTGGAAATCTATCTCTTATTTTAAAATACACACTAACAGGAGTAATCGTGTCAGCTAGTATTTGCTTGAATTTTGTATTTAGTTTAAATTGTTTCAATGGGAATAAATTTAAAATTTGTAAGCATTTGTTTGTAATTCGTCTGGCATAAAAAAAAGGCCTGTCGTGATGACAAGCCTTTTATATTTATTTAGAATAATACCATAGGAGCTTAGTTCACGACTATTGACGTAAATTGTTCCACCACCAAGTATTATTTGTAATTGTTTTCATGTTGCAAATATAGGAATGTAATTTTAATTTACAAATACTATAAAATAAAAAATAGATTTTAATTTGATAAAAGATGAGGAATTTTAGCTAAAAAAGAAACCCCGACAAGAAAATGCCGGGGTTGTCTCCAGTAAAATGAGTATTAATTACGTATTAATTAGAACTTTAAAGCTACAGCTAAGTCAAATTCGTCATTGATTGTTTTATCTCCCAGGTTTTGAAAGAAGTTACCAGAATTGTACTCAATGCCATATTTAGTTCTGTCTACCTTAAATGCTGTTGTTGCTGTATTTCCATTTACGGTAATATCAAAATTAACAGGTTTAGTAATTCCTTTGATAGTTAAATCAGCAGTTACATTGTAAACGTTTGCTGATTTTGCGCCAATTTTTTTGAACACTAATGTAGCAGTTGGATATTTATCTGTACCAAAGAAATCATCCGCTTTAAGATGTCCGTTTAATTTTCCTTGATATTCACCAGTTAAATCAGTGGCAGTAAGAGAAGTCATGTCAACCGTAAAAGAACCACCTGCTAATTTCTTTCCTTTAAATACTACAGCACCATCTTTAAAGTTTACCGTTCCTGAGTGTTCTCCGGTTACTTTTTTACCGACCCATTTGATAGTTGATGCTTTGGTGTCAATTTTTTTAGTTTGTGCATTTACTGAAATGCTTGCTACAGCTACGAATAATGCTACTGCAATTGTTTTTAAATTTTTCATTTTGTTTGAATTTGATTTAATTAATAATTATAATGTGATAAATAATTCTTCTTCTGATTTTCTGACTTTTTTATAATGCTGTGTAGCATCTTCTTCATGTCTGTACCCTAATGTAGCAATAAGCGAAGTGTTAAGGTTTAGTTTGTCCAGACCTAAAATTTCGTTTAGCTGTTCAGGAACAAATCCTTCCATAGGAGTAACATCAATTTTTAATTCAGCAGCAGCATTTAATAAGTTTCCTAAAGCCAAATAAGTTTGTTTTGAAGTCCAGATGTTTTTGGAATCATCGGATAGTGTTACAATTTTTGATTTCATAAAATCACCATAAGCGGCTAATGATTCTACAGGAATGTTTCTTACGGTACTAATATTACTAACATATTCATCTATATCAGAATTGTCCAGTTTTGTTTTATTTGCAAAAACAATAAGATGAGATGCTTCTGTGATTTGAGATTGTCCCCAGGCTGCAGGCTGGATTTTAGCTCTTATTTCGGGATTTTCAACAATAATTACTTTGTAAGGTTGTAAGCCGTAAGAAGAAGAACTCAGACGGATCGCTTCTTTTAAAGTTTTTAAATCTTCTTTTGATATTTTTTTTGTTGCATCAAATTTCTTTGTTGCGTATCTCCAATTTTGGTTTTCTAAAAAATTGCTCATGATATTCTATTGTTAATTTCTATATTTTTCTAATAAATTGTTTAATTGTTCTAATTCTTCGATAGTCAGATTATTTGTCAAAGCATTTTCGTGTTCAATCACTTTTGGATCCAGTTCGGCTAAAACGTTTAACCCTTTTTGAGTAATCAGAACTTCTATTTTTCTGCGGTTGTCCGGACAAACATTTCGGGTAACCAATTCCTTTAATAATAATTTATCTACCAGTCTTGTTGTATTGCTGGTTTTAGCAATCATTCGTTCCTGAATGACACACATATTAGCGGGATTCCCTTTTTGACCTCTTAGAATACGCAATACGTTGTATTGTTCTCCTGATAAATCATAAGGTTTTAAGACTTCATTAAACTTTTCGGTCAAAACATTCTGTGTATACATGATATTGAGAATAATTTTTTTCGAAAGGTTTAATTCAACCGTACTTTTTATTTCATCTTCAATTTTCATTCCAATACTGTTTTTATTTGTTGGTACAAATGTAACACTTTTTTTATTTGTATATACAAATATTTAAATAAAAATTTTGATTTATTTTTGTTGTTAAAGCATAAAAAGTCTTGTTAAGTATTGATTATGCTGGGTTTTTTGTATGTTTTTTTTACAAAAAATAAGTTTTAAAAACGATTTGTTTTTAATAAATCAGCTTTAGGAGGAGTGATTTCTGATTTGGTTTTGTCCATAATTCCCAAATCATAGAGCCATTCTTCACATAAGCTCGTCCATAAATTTATAGACTTTGGATTGTTTTTTAATGCGATAGAATGACCGCCTTCAGGAAAAATATGTAGACTTCCTGAAATATTTTTATCGGTAATGGCCTGATAAAACAGCATTCCGTTAACAGGATTTACAACAGGGTCATTTTGTGCCAAAACGATAAAAGCAGGCGGAGTAGTGGCAATAACCTGTTTTTCATTTGAAAATAATTCTATTTTTTCTGGAGCCGGGTTTTTCCCAAAAAAATTATCAAGGCTTCCCTTGTGGGCATATTTACCCATGGTGATAACAGGAGAAATTAAAATCATAAAGTCAGGATGGAAAGAAAACTCATCGAGAGCATCTTTAATAGAAGAATAATCCTGAACGTGAGTTCCTAATGTTGTTGCCAGGTGACCGCCTGCAGAAGCACCCATCACACCAATTTTAGATGAATTTATCCCCCAAACTGACGCATTAGAACGAATGAATTTCATAGCTCTTTGTGCATCCTGTATAGGACCTTTTTCTCTTTCGGTTAAGTCAGGTGATGTTGGCAAACGGTGAATCAATACAAAAGCATTAATTCCCAATGTGTTTAGCCATTTGGCAAACTGAAAGCCTGCAATGTTATAAGTTAATTTTGCATAACCTCCTGGAGGACATATTAGTACAGCGCTTCCGGTATTTTCCTCTTTAGAAGTAAGGAAAGCATACATTCCCGGTTGTGCTACCTGGGTGATTCGCTCTCTCTCCTCAAGGTGTTCCAGCGACATTCCTTTGGTATTCGGCATTTTGTTACTGGGCCATAAAGGAAAAAATTCCTGAGCCTGTATAGTGCCAAAACTAAAAAGTAGTATAATAAATGTTTTGATTTTCATTTTAAATTTCATTATAATAGATCATTTTCCTGTTGCTGAAGTAATGCCTTTCTTGTTTCCTGAATAGATTTTTTTCTTTTAATTGTGGTCAGCATAATTCCCAGCATCATTATTATTGCTGTTAAGAGAATTACCTGAATGATGAGAGATTTGTTTACCAAATGAATTTGACTCTCCGGCGCAATAGATAAAAACAAAAGGATAGTAATTAATCCCCGTGGAGCAACAAATAACAAGGGAAATATTGGGATTCCTGAAATTTTTAATTGCAGAAAACGTAAAACCAGAGCGATTCCCACAATGACTAATGCCCATAGGATAGAGTCGGGGTTTATAATCTCAGAAGTTTTGATCAGATAACCAAACAGTAAAAAGAATAATGCTCTGATTAAAAAAGTAGCTTCAATAATCAATTCTTTAAATTTCTGAACTTCTTTATTCAATAAATCGAGTCTGAATTGGTGTGCCCATCGGTAATTTTTTAATTCGTCTAAATTACCTATGGATAATCCAAAAACCATTATAAAAAGAAGAGCAGGTAAATGGAATATTTTTGAAATTTCATAAATTAATATGATAAGTAAAATAATAGGTACGAACTTGATGTGATGATCTATTTTATTCAAAAGAAATGAAAGTAAAATAGTAGCAACAAAAGAAATAATAATGATAATTAAAATTTCCAAGCAAAAATAGCCAAAAGTATTGACTCCAAAACTGGTGTTGAAAGCCACGAAATTAAAAAATATTACACCAAAAATATCCGACAGACTGCTTTCATAAATCACAAATTCTTTATGACTTTGACGTAAATTACGAACGCTGGGAATGGCGATAGCACTACTAATTACACAAAAAGGGATCGCGTTGCTAAGACAGGTTTTAAAATCAAATTCAGTATAATAATAAAAAAGATAAGCGAGAGTAAAGGCCATCACAATTAAAGGTAAAAAAGACCCCAAAGTTGATTTCTTTATCAGACCGATTTTGGATTTATTCAATTCCAGTTCTAACGATCCTTCAAGTACAATCAATATTAATCCAAGAGTTCCCAGAATAGGTAAAGTAGAGCTTAGATCGGGAAGTTTTATAACGAAAAAAGTGGTTATTTCTTTTACTATCCAACCTAAAAGCAGCAACAAAATAACAGAGGGAATTTTTGTTTTTGAAGCACTCAAATCAAACAAATAAGAAACCAACAATAAAATGCAAAGTGAAATTATAATTGTCATATATTTTATTTTTTATACCATATGACTGTTAAAATACGCGGCAAAAGGTATCTTTAAGTTGGCATATGCTGTATTCTGATGTTAAAATATAAAAAAAAATATAATTTAAAGACTTTGGAATTTTGTTTTAAGTTAATTTTTTGAATTGTTGCAGGCAGTTTTTTTACTGATTTCTATAAGATGTTTAAAATCAGCTGTTTTTTTATAAACATAATGAAACAGTGTTGAGCTTAATTTTCATATAATAACAAACGATTCCTAACATTTAATAATTCTGTTTGTAAAGCATCAATTTTTTGAAGTAAATTAAGTACTACGTCAATTCCTTCTATATTTACCTCTAAATCTTTATGCATCCGTACTATTTTTTCAATTTCATAAATAGATTCTTTGTGGACATATTGTACCTGATCTACAAACTGAATTTCAATCAGACCATTTTCATTTAAAGTATTAAAAAAATTAATTTCTAATTTGTAATGCTGACAGAGCGTATTTAAAGGAATAAAATTTTCGGTATTCATGATGTTCGTAATTTAGAAAGTTCAGTAAATAATTCGGTTTCTTTATTGGAAAGATTTGTAGGTATCCTGATTTCGAAAGTAATATATAAATCACCAAAAGCACCTTCTTTCTTATAGACAGGAAAGCCTTTACCTTTTAATTTTACTTTAGTACCATTTTGAGTTCCGGGTTTTATATTTAGTTTGACTTTTCCATCAAATGTAGCCACTGTAATTTCGCCTCCTAATACGGCTTTGTACAAGTCAATTGTTTCTGTAACATACAGATTTTCTTTATCTCTTTTAAAAACAGCATGATTGTTTATCGAAAAAGTAATGTATAAATCACCTTTAGGACCACCACCTGCACCTTCGCCTCCGTGTCCGGCAATTTTGATGGTTTGACCGTTCTCAATTCCTGCGGGAATCGTAAAACGAATGTTTTTACCATTGACGGTAATGGTTTGTTTATGAGTGGTGTATGCATCTTCTAGATTTAAATGCAATTCACTACTAAAATCGGGACCTTTAAAGGCGTTACTTCTGCCTCGGTTTCTTGTTGCATTACCAAAAAGGGATTCGAAAAAATCAGAATAATCGTCTCCGTCTCTGCCATAAGATCTGAATTCTTCCTCCGATCCGCTGCTGCCATAATAGCGTTGTTGCTGATGTGCTTTTTCATATTCAGCAGCATGTTGCCAGTTTTCACCATATGCATCATATTTTTTCCTTTTCTCGGCATTGCCTAATACTTCATTGGCTTCATTTATTTGTTTGAATTTTTGTTCTGCTTCCTTATCGTTAGGATTGATATCAGGATGGTATTTTCGGGCTAGTTTTCGGTAAGCCTTTTTTATTTCGGCATCTGTTGCTTTTTTATCTATTTCTAATACTTTGTAGTAGTCTATAAATGCCATATTGAATTATTTTTAATTACTTTTTCGGTAGCGCTCTTATAGAATTTCCTTTTGGAAATATCAAAATTTAATTTGTTTTTAAATTATCTTACTATTATAAAGTTACTCAAAATTCAATTTAAAAAAGTGATATGATCATTTATTTTTGAAAAAAAAATCTTTTTTAGTACCTCTTTTTCAAACTATGTATGGAATAATATCAGAAAATTAAAAATGCCCGGATCAATAAGAAACGGGCATTTTAAAATGTATTAACTAAATTCCGAAAATTAATCCTGGAATGTTTGTGCGAGCAGTTTTTTATCTCCTACAATCCACAGCAGATCATTTTTTTCCAGGACAATATGAGATTCAGGGTTCAGGATGCGCTGTCCTTTTCGTTCTATTCCGACTAATAAACCATGGGTGCGTTCTCTAAGTTTTGATTGTCCGACACTTTGCCCAATGAACTCATTATTTGTAAGTTCAATTTGGCGTAAAATAATTTCATCTGTTACTTTTGTCGGGATTTCAATTTCATTTTGTGTTAAAAAGTTGGAGAATTCTTTGATTTGAGCATCCGAGCCAATCACGCCAATTTCATCGCCGGGGAATAAACGTTCCATTTTATTGGGAATCGGAATCATAATTTCCCCTCGCTTGATGTAAGCGATATTGACCCCTACTAATTCCCTCATTTTTATTTCACGAAGAGTCTTTCCGGCTAAATTAGATTCTCTTGCAATTTCAAAAGTCGTCATGTGTCCGTCCCAAGGGGTTAAATTAGCATAACGACGGTCAATTTTCTTTTCTTCTCTGTCATTAAGATTGGTCAGAAAATGACTTTCAATTTTATGATATTGTTCGTGTAATTTCTTCGGAAAAAACAAATAAATAATAATTGCTGTTACCAAAGCAAAAAATGCAATTACCGGAGAGAAAAATATATTTAACAGAAAACCAATGTAAAATACCGCTAGTCCCATCCGGAAAAAGAAAAGCATTAAAATAGGACCCCGGTATTTTTTTTCTTCAAATAACATGTCTACTTCCTTTACGGCAACCCGGCGTAGTGACAGCGCCCATAAAAAAGGTGAAATAATTACCATTGTAATTAATGCTGCAATAGCATTTCCAAATTTAGAATTTTCGACTAATGGTAATACAAATTTTGAAGACATTAAAATCACCGATGTAATGATAATCGTATGTAATATAATTTGGAGTAAATGTGCTCTGATTACTATCTGCCAGGTGCTTACCGATCGGATAGCCTGAGCATTTGTACTATAACGGGCAATTCTTTTCACCCATTTTCGGGGTAGTTTTTTCTCTAAATAACCGGAAAAAGGAACAGCCATCTTAACCATAAAAGGCGTTGTAAAAGTAGTTACTGCTGATACCGCAACCACTACAGGATAAAGAAAATTACTGGTAACATTCATCGACATTCCCAAAGTAGCAATGATAAAGGAGAATTCCCCAATTTGAGACAAGCTCATCCCGGTTTGTACCGATTGTTTTAGCGGTTGCCCCGAAATTAGTGCACCAACAGTCGAACTGATTGACTGACCAAAAATAGTAACTAAGGTCAGAATCATTACCGGAATAGCATATTCATATAAAGTTGCTGGATTAATCAGCATCCCTACGGATACAAAAAAGACGGCACCAAATAAATCTTTTACAGGTTTTATTAAATGTTCGATGTGTTCTGCCTGAGTAGTTTCAGCAATGATAGATCCCATTATAAAGGCTCCTAAAGCCGGAGAAAAACCAACATTGGAAGCTAAAATTACCATCATTAGGCATAAAGCTAAGGAAAGAATCAACATCATTTCGTCTGTTAGTAAATGCTTCGTCTTTTTTAACAATGTAGGAATAAAAAAGATTCCGCCCACAAACCACGCAACCAGAAAAAAACCTAATTTAAGTACAGAAAGTAATAATTCGCCCCCTGAAAATTGCTGACTAACAGCAACTGTGGATAGTAAAACCATCATTAAAATGGCAACAATATCCTGAACAATAAGCGAACCTATTACTATACCGGCAAATTGCTGGGCTTTTACTCCTAATTCGTCAAAAGTCTTAAGGATAATAGTGGTAGAGGATATCGAGAGAATTACTCCCAGAAAGATACAATCCATTTCTTTCCATCCCATCCATTGTCCCACCAGATATCCTATAAGTACCATGGCTATAATCTGGGTAATAGCAGTAATAGAAGCAGTTCCGCCCACTTTCATCAATTTCTTAAAACTGAATTCAAGTCCTAAACTAAATAAGAGGAAAATAACCCCTATTTCGGCCCAGACTTCTACACTGTGAACGTCTTTAACCGATGGGAAAAAATCAAAATGATTTCCCGCTAAAAATCCGGCTATTAAATAACCCAGTACTAAAGGTTGTTTAATTATTTTAAACAGCAATACAGCTATACCTGCTGTCATAAGGATTAATCCTAAATCACTAATTAAAGGTTTCAGATGTTGCGATGCTTCAGCAACTGCTGCGACTGTACTCATATATTATTCTTAATTTTTGCAATCGTGTTAAATATACTAAAAGCAGTTTTTATTTCCTATTTCAGAATTAATTAAAAACAGATTCATAAAAAAAGCTATCGGTAAGGATAGCTTTTAAAAAAAAATTAAATGTCTTATAATTATATTCCTAAAAAGGTACTTGGTGTAATTTGTAATAATTCTGCTTTAATAGCATCCGATACTTCCAGTGTTCCAATGAACTCATGCATCGATTTTTTAGTAATGGCTTCGTTAGTTCTGGTTAAACCTTTTAAAGCTTCGTAAGGATTTGGATAGGCTTCACGACGTAAAATAGTCTGGATGGCCTCAGCGACTACTGCCCAGTTGTTTTCTAAATCTTCATGGAATTTAGACTCGTTCAATAATAACTTGTTTAATCCCTTTAAAGTAGCTTCAAAAGCAATAATGGTGTGTCCCATTGGTACCCCAATATTTCTCAGAACAGTACTGTCAGTCAAATCACGTTGCAATCTTGAAACAGGCAATTTAGCTGATAAATGTTCGAAAATCGCATTCGCAATTCCTAAGTTTCCTTCGGAGTTTTCAAAATCAATAGGATTTACTTTATGTGGCATTGCCGATGATCCAATTTCTCCCGCTTTGATTTTTTGTTTGAAATATTCCATCGAAACATACGTCCAGATATCTCTGTCTAAATCGATAATGATGGTATTGATTCTTTTTAATGCATCAAAAAACGCAGCAAAATGATCGTAGTGCTCAATTTGAGTAGTAGGAAACGAATGGTGTAATCCTAAATTTTCCTGAACGAATTGAGTACCAAATTGTTTCCAGTCAATTTGTGGGTAAGCCACGTGGTGGGCATTGTAATTTCCTGTTGCTCCACCAAATTTAGCCGCAAAAGGAATGTTGAATAACAAACGCATTTGTTCTTCGATACGTTCTACAAAAACAGCAATTTCTTTCCCTAAACGGGTAGGAGAGGCCGGTTGTCCGTGCGTACGGGCAAGCATGGGAACATCCTTCCATTCTACACTTAATTCTTTTAATTTTGAAATTAAAGCAATCAATGATGGCATGTATACGCTCTCAAAAGCTTCTTTTGTAGAAAGAGGAATGGCTGTATTGTTGATGTCCTGAGAAGTCAGTCCAAAGTGAATGAATTCTTTGTATTCGGATAAACCTAATTTTTCAAAGGCATCTTTGATAAAATATTCAACGGCTTTAACGTCGTGATTCGTAACTTTCTCTGTTTCTTTAATCCAAAGTGCGTCTGCAGTAGAGAAATTTTTATAGATGTCACGTAAACTTTCGAATAAATTAGGGTTTACATTTTTTAATTGTGGCAAAGGGACTTCGCACAAAGCAATAAAATATTCAATTTCTACCAATACACGGTACTTGATTAAAGCTTCTTCAGAGAAAAAAGGAGCCAATGAAAGTGTTTTATTTCTATATCTGCCATCAATTGGAGAAATAGCATTCAATTCGTTTAAAGTCGTCATTGTGTTGTTATTTTTTCGAAAGGCACAAATATAGACAGAATTTTAGGAATTTCGGGCTATTTTTTGAATAGATTTATCTACTTTTTTGAATAGATTGTTACTGAAATTCTGCTATTAATCTGTTTTTTAATTGCAGTACTCCTTCTGATGCCCGGAGCGGAAATGTTTCCAATGGATTTCTTAAATCAGGAATTTGGATTGGTTTAGGATCGATATAAAAAACAGGTACATGTGGAGGCACAAAAGCTATTAATCCTGCTGCGGGATACACCTGTAATGAAGTTCCGATAACGGCAAAATAATCCGCACTTTCAGTAATCGTAAGGGCTTCATCAAAAGCCGGTACCGATTCGCCAAACCATACTATGTGTGGACGCAATTGATTTTTATATGAATCCATATCTCCTAAATTCAAATCGCCTTCCCATTCTAAAATATACTTTGGGTTTTTGGTACTTCGCACTTTAAGGAGTTCACCATGCAAATGCAAAACTTTTTTGCTTCCGGCGCGTTCGTGCAAATCATCTACATTTTGGGTGATGATGTGCACATCATAATGAATTTGGAGTTGGGCTAATTCTTTATGTCCTGCATTTGGCTTTACCTCTTTGAGTTGACGGCGTCTTTGATTGTAAAAATCCAAAACCAATTCGGGATTTCTGTACCAGCCTTCCGGCGAAGCAACATCCATTACATCATGACCTTCCCAAAGTCCATCACCATCTCTAAAGGTTTTGATGCCACTTTCCGCACTGATTCCGGCTCCTGTTAAAACGACTAATTTTTTCTTCATTGTATTATTTCAACATTAATTTCATCAGTAAATCAGTTTGTTCATCATCACCTAATTTAAAAATATGTGTATCAAATTCCATAAAGCCATTTTTTTTATAAAAATTTATGGCTCTGTGGTTTTCCTCCCAAACTCCTAACCAAAGATAGCTTAAATCTTGTTTTTTAGCTATTTGTATGGCTTTTTCATATAATAATTGTCCAATTTTAGCTCCGTGAAACTTTTTTAAAACATAAATACGTTCTATTTCTAAAGCATTTTTGTCTTTTAGCTCTGTTTGTTCTTCTCCAAAGTTAATTTTCAAATAGCCTAGAATTTCAGTACCACGTACAGCAAAGTAGAATGCTGAATTGGGATTTGTTAATTCATGGGTTAGACGGTCAATTGAAAAATTATTTTTCAAATATTCTTTCATGTTTTCTTCGGAATTCACTTCAGCAAAAGTTTCAAAAAATGTTTGCGTGCTTATTTGTTGTAGTTTTTCTAGTCCTTCAACTCCTGTTTTTTTTATTTTTACTGTTTCCATATTCTATTTTTTTTACGAATTTAACCAATCTTTTTTTGATGGCAGAAAAGCTCGATACTTTTAGTTGAAATCTAATAAAAAATAAAAAAATGTATTTTTGCGCCAAAATTAAACCACAACAATGATTGATATAGATTACTTAAATTATCTGGAAACAATATTGACAGACAATCGCAAAGAACGTTTTTTAGAAGTATTGCAAAACCGAACGAAGCATTTTACGGTAGCTGTAGAAGATGTGTATCAGTTACATAATACTTCTGCGGTAATGCGTAGTTGCGAGGTTTTTGGTATTCAGGAACTGAATGTAATAGAAGAACGTTTTGGAAAAAGAATAGACAAGCAAATAGCCATGGGCGCTCAAAAATGGGTGGATATCAACCGACATGATTCGGTTACGAATTGTATTGCTACGTTAAAAGAGCAAGGCTACCAGATTATAGCCACCACACCACATGAAAAGGATTGCACACTGGAAAAATTTGACATTTCAAAACCAAGTGCTTTGTTTTTTGGAACAGAAAAAGAAGGTTTGTCCGAAGAAGTGATGCAAAATGCCGATAGTTTCTTGAAAATTCCCATGGTAGGTTTTACCGAAAGTCTGAATATTTCGGTTTCAGCGGCTATCATCATTCAGGATTTGACCAATAGATTGCGTCGTTCTGATATCGACTGGAAATTAACTGATGCCGAAATTCTTGAAAAACGATTGGATTGGGCCCGAAAATCAATTAAAGATATCAAACGAATTGAAGCCAGATATTTCGAAGAAAATCCTAAGTAAGTTGCTGAGAAGCTAAGGCTCTAAGTGAAAATGAACTCAGAATCTTAGCTTCTTAGGAACTTAGAAACTATTTTTTTATAAAAAGAATTAACCCTAACACACTCACAATTAAAATACAAAGTGCCGCTAGAACCATTGTTAAATCACGCACGTTTTTGCCGGCCCAATCCATAAACAGGTATTTGTGTAAAATAGCAAAAGAATAACCTTCCACCATATCTGAATTTTTAATTTTAGCAGCCAGCCTGGAAGTGGCAGTTTCAATAAAATAAGTTGTTTTTTCAGGTGTATCATAAGCCAGTTTTACAACCGGTAAACGCTTGTTGACAAATCCATATTCTCTGCTTTCAAAATTAGTAATCACTTTCGATTCTAATAATTTTACATTTTCTAAAGAAGCTTCTGATTCCTCAGGAATTTCCGGATTCATCATTTCACAACAGGCTGCTTTTGGTGCGCCATCTGTAAAATAATAAGCCAAAAATTCAGCATATTGCAAGTCTAAATCAGGAGAAATTGTATTTGTGGAAGCATTAATGTAAACCACTTCAGTTTTCTGATTGTCTTTTTTATTCCATTTTGAATTGGCATTTGACTTAGGTTTTTTGAATTTTCCGCTTGCTTTTTCTTCTAATTCACAACGGTAATAAATGTTGTCATTAAAGGTAATCAGACTCGCATTTTGAAAACGGCTCCAGTCTAAATTAAGCTTGTTGTTAGCCAGTTGAATTTCACTGGTTTTAAAAGTAGGCTCGTACACCATTTTGTCTAAAGTGTATGGATCCCACTTGGTAGTAGCATGGTAGCCTCCGCTAAAGGCAAAAGTTAAGGTGAAAAGAGAAATCCAGATCCCAATTTGGCGGTGGTATTTTCGGATTCCTTTTTTAGGTTCTAAGCTGTCAGATTTTTTGAATTGTTTCCACAAAAATCCATAAATCACAATTCCGCTGATGGCCGAAAGTCCAATTATCGACAACAGGAAAATCATCGTGATAATGCGAATACTGTTATTGCTGATCGCATCAATAAACGACCAGTTATGAAACACATCAAAAAACCAGATAAAAAACTGTCTTGATGTGGGGTTGAAAGTAGCCAGTTTGCCGGATGAAGTTTCCACATACACTTCCATGGTGTCGGGACGGTCTAAAGTAACTTTATAAACCGGTAAATATCTGTTGACATACTTGTACTGATTGTCAAATTCGGTGATGATTTCGCTGTTTTTTACGCTGCTCTTCTGATCGTCCAGAAAGTAACGGGAGAGCCATTCCGCATATATTGTATCTCCGTTTTTAAGTTCATTTCCGTTGGCGGTATCAAAATAACGCAAATCACCAATCAGGTTTTTTACCTGATAAAAAGTAGTATTGTTGAAAGAAACAATCCTGAAATTAGTAAATTGTTTGATATTGTTTTTCTCTAAAACTTCCTGAATGGAAAGAGACAGCTTACTTTGAGGAATTGTTACAGTTTCTAATTTGTCACGGGCAATCTCCGGTTTGAAAAAATGCGCCATAAAGGGATGCATCAATCCTGATAATGTCCAGAAAATAACCGGAATGATAGTAATAATGCCAATGATTCTGTGCCATTGGTACATATTCTGCTTGATTTTCCGGATAAATTTGGAATCTTTTTTTCTGTTGTTTTTCTTGCTCATCTTTGAGGATATATGATTTATTTTTTAGCCACAGATTTAAAGTCTTTTTCTAAAATAGTTACAATCTGAGATAATTTTATTATTAGTTTTTCAATGAAAAATTATATTGTAATCCTAATAAGAAAGTTCTGGGAGCAGCAGCTAAATAAGAAGGTTGTGATGTGTTTAGATTTCCTCTGGATACATTATAAGCATATAATTTATCAGTGAGATTTATAATGTTTCCGTAAATTTCAATGCACTTCCATTTGTAACCCGCTCTAAAATTAAAAATATCATAGCCGGAATATTTTACAGTGTTTATCTGATCCTGATAATAACTTCCCACATGTTGCCATTCTACAGAAGTCCTGAAATTAGGAAACCATTCCGGATAATAATAAAGTTCTGAATTTCCGGACCATCTTGGAGCAGCAGGCATTTCTTTTCCGTTTAAGTTTTGTAAAGCATCTGTAGTTTTATCCGAAACTTTGAAATCAATATAATGGTGCTGGGCATAAGTTCCTCCAAGTCTAAAATTAATTTCTTTACAAGGTTTGTAGTTAAAACCTAATTCAATTCCTTTATGACGGGTTGCTCCGGCCGAACGATAATCGGTTGAATTATCTTCCAGTTTTACATTTAATAATTCGTTTTTACCTTCCATATAGTAAAAGGCGTAGTCAAAGTTGAGTTTGTTTTCTAATAAGCTCATCCAGCCGCCAATTTCGTAATTATTGAAAGTAGCCGGTTTCAGATTGTAATAAAACTCAGCCGGAACCCCTGTTGTTCCACCTGTTCCTGATTTAGTTCTGAAAATAGAAGTGATTCCCGGAGGAGCAAACCCTTGAGAATAATTACCATAAAATCCGGCATTGTCAAACGGATTATAATTGGCTCCAATTTTAAAAGTAGCTTTATCATAGGTTTTACTTCCTGATGAAAGGTCTATGGCATTTTCATAATCTACTTTCATATTATCATAACGGCCTCCTAACGAAAGCACTACTTTTTCAAAAGGGTTAAAACTCAATTGTGCATAAGCAGCACTGTTGTAAATATCGGCAGTGTAATCGGCTATTTTTAAGTCTGGGCGTTCTGCAATAATTTCATAATTGTTTACTGTGACTCCACTGGGATTTAAGTTAGCTTTTAAATCTGTTCTGTAAGACCAGTAAGTAACAGGAGAGTAATCATATAAAGCACCCGCTACTAATTTGGTATTTAAGAAATCAAATTTTTGAGTGTGTTGTCCAATAGCACCATAACTTTTAAAGTTATTCGAATTAATTTCTCCGGTTGCAGTCGTTGGATTATTTGTGGGACTCCATCGAATGCCGTAAGAAGGGTTTTGTCCCAGTTTGTTGTTCCTGTGATAGACTGTTAAATAGCTGCTCGCGTTTAAATTCCAATCGTGTTCCAGTGTTAATCGCGTACGCAAAGCATCCGATTTTCTATAGGTAAAATCAGAAGTGCTTTTGTAATCCCGATTGTAAAAATCATTCTCATTCACACCGCCGCTCATATCCGAATAATATTTACCCCACATGGTATTGCTGATTAATCGGGTAGAAGGACTAATATTATAATCAATCCGGACATTCAGATTGTCTTTATTATAATCTGAAAAAGTCATCCAGCCATTTTCCTGTAAACTGGAAATTCCGGCAATATGAAAACCAATTTTTCCAATAGTGGCTCCTCCGGCAGCCTGAACTCTTTTATAACCCCATTGATCGGCCTGGATTCCAAATTTAAATTCCGGATTAATACTGGGTTTTAACGATATAAAGTTAATCGTTCCGCCTACTGCTTCGGGTCCGTAAAGAGAAGAAACCGGCCCTTTTACGACTTCAATACTCTGAAGATTGAACTGGTTGATTTCCAGCAAGGCATTGTGGTTGAAGATTCCCATGGGTCTTATGGGTAAACCATCTTCCAGATATAAATAATACGCATTCGTAGTCATGGGCTGACGAATAGCCATCATGTGCTGTTCATTTCCCAGATTCACCATCAATACACCGGGCGTTTTATTGATAATTTCGTAAGCGGCTGTAGCTTTAGATTCATCGATGGTTTTAGCGGTTAATTTGCTAATGGCGACCGGCGTTTCTTTACGTAAAGTTGCGGTACGATTGGCGGTTATAAAAACATCATGAAGTTCGTGGACATTTGTAGTATCGGATTTGCTTTTATTTTGAGCAATAACAAATTGGCTTATCACTAATAAAGCCAGAAACATTTTTTTCATTTTAATGGATATAAATTATGAAATAACGAGCTTTTCCCGGATTGAATCCAAGAAAATTTCTTTTCAGTAAGAAATTGAAAAGAGATATTAAAATTTATATCAAAACGGATGGAGGTCTAAAGGAAGAAAGAGAAACTGAAACGGGTTGCTTCTCTATTGTATAGAAATTAGGTTTGATAATAAAATCAAATGCTATTAACTTAAAATCATCAGCAACAACGGTATTTTGAATAAAAACCAAATCTACTTTGCTGTCGAGATTGTTTTGCATTCTTTTTTCGTTGTCTTCATATTTTTTAAGACTTTTTTGAAGTTCACAACGACCGTTACAACTGTTATTCACCATTTTTCGCTGTACACAAATGGTTTTTGCAATTTCGTCCTGATTTAATTTGAATGAAGTATAAACAAAGAAACTACCAAAACTAGGTAGTAATAAAAGGATAGAAAGTACTATGCTGAATAATGACTTCAAAAAAGCGGTCTTTTGTTTCGGCTGCAAAAATACAGTTTATTATTTTTTTGCGAATACTTTTTACTTTTTTTAACACAAAAAAACAGCTTTGTCTAAAACGGATTAGTTTTTTCTAGAGCTTTTTTGGCAATACTTTTTCAAAAGCTTTTCTGGCACTTCCTCTAAAATAGACTTCGCCACACAATTGATACCCCAGTTTTTCAAAAATTTTCAGCATGGCAATATTGTCAAAATTAGTATCGGCTTTGATGCTGTAGATTTTATTGCTCAGGGCAAATGCTTCAATGAAATTTAAAATCGTTTTTGACAAACCTTTCCCTAAATGCGCTTCATCGATAGCCACACGATGGAAAACTACAAAATCATCATTAGTCAACCATTGCCCAATGATGTTAGCATATTCAGGTTCGTCGTTTATCATTACGGCGGTGTAACCGATGATTTCCTCGTGGAGAGTCAACACAAAAGCGGCCTCTTTTTCAATGTCTTTTTGTATCACTTCAGGATTGGGATAACCATCCTGCCATTGATTGCTGCCGTCTTCTTTGCGGCGTTGAATGGCTTTTTGTAAAATAGCCCAAATTTCAGGGATTTCAGCAATTACGGCTTTTCTAAATTGATAATTCATGGATTAGACTTTTAATATATGACAAAGAATATCTTTTCGTAACCGTTCAGTTTTCGGCTTAACGAAAACTTGATGCAAAATGGTAATTCCACTAAATTCGCAAATGGCGCAAGACGTGTGTTAGCAGGAGTATATTATTCCGTGTTTGTTTCTTAATTCTTCATCATCTATAAAATTCAAACCTAATGTTCTTTCGAAATATTTAAATGCCAAATAAATCGAATTATAACAATACTGAAAACTTTCATCTATTTTATGAAGACTGGTCGGGTCAAAATTCATTTCTAAATAAAATGAAAAATTTGAATAATGAACAAAAGTTGAAAAATCACACCAAAAATAATAAGCTCTGTCTTTAAAAATCTCGACGTCTCTTGTTGAAACAATTGAACTTGCGACTTGTGATAACTGTATGAAATTTTTAAATCTAAAATTAGCAATGTCTTGAAAGTATTTATGGTTTTCTTGTTTTCCAATAAAGACTTGCTTCAAATCCTCAAACTGTTGGTTATTCAAGTAAAACTCATTATTTCCGTTAAAATGTTTATGATTACTATCTGTCAATTCTTTCAGTGATTTGAAAGTCTGTTTGTGCGCTTTAGCATTTATTAATATTATTTTTTCTTCTTTATCATTTTGAAGTTCTAAATATAAAATATGTAAAAAGTCATCAAGCATACTTCTTAAAATGATATAAGGAGTTGTAACTAATTCTTTATTTCTATTTTCAAATATTTTGCTTAAATCCAATAACATTATTGCTTGTCTCCTTAGAATTCCTAAATAATAATCTTGAATTTCATTTCTAATCGGACATTTACCTGCTAATTGGTCTAAGTTTTTATTGGCTAATTCAGCAAGTTTTTTTGCTTGTTGTGAAAGGTTGTTCATGATTTTCTGAGGTTATATGCCTGCTAACGTTTTGCCGCTTTGCGAAGGCGGGGATTTTCAGCACTAAACTTCATTAGATGCACAAAACTTGAATTTAACACTTCACTTTCATAGAAGCACAAAACCCCCGCTTTTGCAAAACGGCTGTTAGCACTTCGCCCTTTATTCTGTCGGTGGTTTCGCATTGTTTATAAGCGGTAAATAGTCGTGAATTAGGTCATAAATAAAATTGCCCAATAGTTCGGAAAATATCAGTCCGAATAGGAAAGTAATTGAAATTGCCAAAATTGGATTTTCTTTAAACCAATCTTTTAGTTTGTAGTACGTCCCAATTTTTAATCTTTTGATTTCGTTCTGTAAGTCACTCAAAAAGTCCTTTGGAAGCGTTTTACTTTGCAAAAGATTGAATACTGCTGGGCTAATTTTTGGTTGTCTGAAAAAAATGGCGATTTGGGGCTTAAAAATAGCCTTGTCGAATAAGCAACCCGTAGCATTTGTCTGCATCAATTCTGTCGCTTGTTGTGAAAGCCCGCTATATGCTTGGTAAATTGTCGAGAAAGCAAGTAAGAAACGAATAATATACATTTCAACTGAAATCCCTTCGTGAATATTTAATGACTCAATGTCAAAAATTGAAATAACAATTAACTTTTCAGAAATTGGTCTTGAAAAATAGTTTCCTTGTAATGGTCTGTTTACAATTACAACCGAAAAGTCAGCACCCGTTTGTCGAGTTGTCAAAAAGTTAAAATCATTGTCTGATAGTCGAAGCGTTTCTCTATTCAGTATTTCAGCATTATTATTCTCTGAAATAGCAAAAACTGAAAATATTGAAGAACTGTCTCCAAAGTTTTGAATTTTTTGAAAGTCCACTGGATAAGTGTCCCCTAATTGTATTATTTCGATTTTCGTCATTGTTGTGTCGTCTTTTAGGGTGAGTGCTAACTAGTTTATACCCGAAATAAACCTTCGTATATACACCCAAAATCAGTTAGATTGTTGAAAGTTTTTTTGTTTTCTAGTTTTGTCAAATATATTTATTTTTTCTTACAAATAATCAAAAGGACTTTTTATTTGTTGCACTCTTTTGGAATTAAGTAGTAGTTTTATGGATTGTACTATTGAAAACCAGACGTACTAAAATAGCCCCGATAGCAGCGACATCTCCCGCCTTTTTTGGCGGGGAATACAGCGGATAGCGGGAGGGAAGTGATTATGAAAAGGAGTAGTTGCGCTGCTAATGAAAAAATATTAAAACGATTCTCGTCCCGATAGTTATCGGGACATTTTTTGTTTCGTTTCACTGCACAAAAAACACTCGAATTGACGTTTAATATTAGATTACACCTGAATCACACCCAGGTTAAATTGCTTTTCAATAGGAGCGTGGTTAGCGGCTTCGATACCGATAGAAATCCATTTTCGGGTTTCCAGCGGGTCAATAATAGCATCGGTCCACAAACGGGAAGCGGCATAATACGGTGAAGTTTGCTCATCATAACGCGCCTTAATTTTAGCGAATAATTCGGCTTCCTTGGCTTCATCAACAGTTTCACCTTTGGCTTTTAGGGATGAGGCTTCAATTTGTGCCAGAACTTTAGCGGCTTGAGTTCCGCCCATAACGGCAAGTTCGGCACTGGGCCAGGCTACAATTAACCTTGGATCATAAGCTTTTCCACACATCGCATAGTTTCCGGCACCATAGGAATTCCCCACAATCACAGTGAATTTAGGCACTACCGAATTACTTACAGCATTGACCATTTTAGCACCATCTTTGATGATTCCTCCATGTTCTGATTTGGAGCCCACCATAAAACCGGTAACGTCCTGAAGGAAAACCAAAGGAATTTTTTTCTGGTTGCAATTGGCAATAAAACGAGTGGCTTTATCGGCACTATCAGAGTAAATGACACCGCCAAACTGCATTTCGCCTTTTTTAGTTTTGATTACTTTTCGTTGGTTGGCAACAATTCCCACCGCCCAGCCGTCAATACGGGCATAACCGGTAATAATAGTTTGTCCATAGCCGTCTTTGTACGCTTCAAACTCCGAGTTGTCCACCATACGACTGATGATTTCCATCATGTCGTATTGTTCGGTTCTTGCCTTAGGCAGAATTCCATAGATTTCTTTTTCGTCTAAAGCAGGTTTTACAGCTTTGATGCGGTTGAATCCTGCTTTGTCATAATCACCTATTTTGTCAACAATGTTTTTTATTTTATCTAAGGCGTCTTTGTCATCTTTGGCTTTATAATCCGTCACGCCTGATATTTCGCAATGTGTAGTAGCTCCGCCCAGGGTTTCATTATCAATGCTTTCGCCAATAGCGGCTTTCACCAAATAACTTCCCGCCAGAAAAATGCTGGCTGTTTTGTCAACAATAATCGCTTCATCACTCATAATAGGCAAATAAGCACCGCCGGCAACGCAGCTGCCCATAATAGCCGAAATTTGGGTAATTCCCATACTGCTCATGATGGCATTGTTTCTAAAAATGCGTCCAAAATGTTCTTTGTCCGGGAAAATTTCGTCTTGCATAGGCAAATACACTCCGGCACTATCTACTAAATAGATGATTGGAATTTTGTTTTCCATCGCAATTTCCTGTGCACGAAGGTTTTTCTTAGCGGTAATTGGAAACCAGGCACCTGCTTTTACGGTAGCATCATTAGCCACTACAATACATTGTTTTCCTTTGATGTAACCTACTTTCACCACAACACCTCCCGAAGGGCAACCACCGTGTTCTTTGTACATTCCGTCTCCCACAAAAGCTCCAATTTCGATACTTTCGGCTTTGTCATCCAATAAATAATCCACACGTTCGCGAGCGGTCATTTTGCCTTCGGAATGTAATTTTTGAATGCGTTTTTCGCCTCCTCCTAATTTAATTTTAGAGAATCTTTGTCTTAAATCAGAAAGTAAAAGTTTATTGTGGTCTTCGTTTTTGTTGAAGTTTAAATCCATAGTGTTTGTAATTGCAAGAAAATTGATGGCTAAAATACAAAACCAATTGAAGTTTTTTACTTTTTTACCCTATAAGTCATGCAAGTTTTTTGATTTTATCTGAAGAAAAAAGCTAAGCTCATATAAGGTTTAGTAATCTGTGTCATCTGCGGTAAAAACTTTTTAGACAGTATCTTTTTTTAATTCAATTTAGAAAAAAAAGAACCGCAGATTCACAAAGTTTAAATTTCATGAATCTGCGGTAAAAATAAAAAAAAATAAAAAAATTATTTCTTAGAGTCGTTTACGAGTCTTTTTAAGATTGCCCATTGTTTGAGTGCGTCACGAGCTTCCACAGCCGGGTACCCCAGCACGGTTTTACCCGCCGCAATATCGCAGGTTACTCCTGATCCGGCACCCACTACAGCACCATCGCCAATAGTGGTGTGATCTTTTATAGAAGCGCTTCCGCCAATGATTACACCATTGCCTAAAGTCACGGAACCTGCAAGACCGCTGTTCCCAGCCATAATACAAAACTGTCCTAACTTGCTATTATGCCCTATTTGTACTAAGTTGTCTATTTTACAGCCATTCCCTAAAACGGTCGAGCTGAATTTTCCTCTGTCAATACAGCTGTTAGCTCCAATTTCGACATTGTCGCCAATAATTACATTTCCAATCTGTGGTATTTTAGCCAAGCCTTTTTCAGGACAAGGACGAAAACCAAATCCATCTGCCCCGATAGTTACATTTGGATGAATAATGCATTCATTTCCTATATGACAACGCTCTCTGATGACAGTACCGGACCAAATAATAGTATTTTCCCCGATGGTAGACTCATCCAGAATAGTGGTGTTTGGATAAATAGTAGTGTTTGCTCCAATTTTTACTTTAGGTCCAATATAGCTTCCGGCGCCAATTTTAGCTCCGGGACCTATAAAAGCCGTTTGATCTACTACAGCTGTAGGATGAATAGCTACATGAAATTCAGGTAGTGATGGCGCAAAAAGTTCCAGAATCTGAGACATGGCCAGATCGGCATTTTTAACAATTATAAAGGCTCTGTTTTCTCCCGGTTCAATAGAAATATCTTCATTTACAACGGCAACACTTGCTTTTGAAGTGGCCCACAGTTTTTCATACTTTTTATTTCCAATAAAAGAAATCTCAGAATCAGACGCTGCTTCAAGTTGCTCTGCCGCAGTAATGTTTTGAAGCGTAGATCCTGATATAACGCCTTTTAGGACATCATTTATTTCCTGTATTGAATAAGATTTCATGTTTTGTTGAGAAGATTAGGTTAAATAGAAGGGTCAAATAAAGTGATTCTATATACATAATCCTAATTTTTTAAGAATAGCAGCAGAAGATTTAACATCAGCTTCTATTTAATGCATATTTGTAATAATTTTATTAAATAAAAAAAGTGTGAAAACAAAAAAAAACTACTTGATAAAGTAGTTTTTTAAGAAGTAAAGAGGTCTTTATATTTTAACCTTGATGACTATTTTTTTTATTTTTCCGTTGCTTATCATGGCAGCATGCACATCTTCCGGAAATAATATAGTAAACTGACCCGGATTTAGTTCAAAAAACATATCGGGTTGGTCAAAGAAAAATCGAACGTCTTTTTCATCGCTGTAATCGCCATTAGGGCTTACACATTTTTCTCTTGGTTTCCAGGCATAGGTTTCCGGTCCGGCAACGCAAACCTGAATATCGATATTTTTATCGTGGCATTCAAAATGTACTAAACTTTGTTCCTTAGAATTTCCATTTCCTGAATTTACAATGATTTTTAAATCATCAGTATATTGGGTTACGCCATCAGCCAGATTAGCTAAATCATTTTCATTTAAAAATAGGAATGCTTTTTCGAAGGCTGGATGTAAGCCATAATATTTTGCAGCATTGTTTAATGAATCTACAATCATTTTAAAGTTGTTTTTTAAATTTTAGGTAAAGTAATAATTCCGTTTTGGGAATAAAAAATAAAAATACAGTTTTAAATTTAATGGTCAGACAAAATTTGCAAGAAATAATGCTGCGACAGCCGAAGATTGAAACTAAGCCGTTGGATGTAATTAGTTTTTGATGATGATTTTTCGTCAGTTCGAGTGATTTTCGATAGAAAATTGTATCGAGAACAAGAAAAATTATTATCAAAAAAGATTCTCGATACATTTTTTACTCCATTTTATTACGCAAAAAACACTCGAATTGACGTTTTTGATAATTACACCCAACGGGCTGAAACTAATAAAAGCACAAAGGGATAATCAGTGCTGATTATCCCTTTGGTTATATAAAAAAACGATTGTTATTTTTTTTCTGAAGCTGCTGTTACGGGATTTACCCTTACATAACTGCTGTCCTTAAATTTTATTTGGTAAGCAGAATCAAAAAAAGTACTTGGTTTGTAATAATCGGTGGTAATAATTTGTGCGCCGGAATTACAGGCCTGATTGAAATGAGTGTAGTCGTTTTTACGGGCTTCTTCAGTATTACTGTCGGCACGGGTTCTTATGATATATCCTTTTTTTACTAAATCGGTTATGGTTTTGTCTTCGGCGTTATTTCTAAATAAAGTAGCCGCTTCGGGAGTTCCCGGATTAGCATTTACAAAAACCATACGGTCTTTAAGGGTAGGATGATTTTGCATGTATAAATCCCGTTTTTTACCACTATCATCGAGAATGAATAAAAATTTTCCTTTCGCCTGAGCCAATGTTGGCCAGTTATTATTCCGTACCGCTTCTTCAAGAGTATTATATTTTCCTCGAACCATATCCGGAGTAATAACCTTATCCATTCCTAAATTAGTTTTAATAACCTGATCCACCTGATCAAACAATTCGGCCGTGTAGGTTTCGGGTTCGGTACCGTATTGATTCTTTTTACCATCTTTAGGTTCTAAAGTAATAAATACCGGTATGTGTCCGGGATTTGCATCTGACCAGGATTTTAACGCCTGCAAACAATCTTCAAAAGTTAAAAACGAAGTTGTGAAATCAATATCCGGAATATGCAATATTTTGAATCCGGGCTTATTCATTTTTCCTTCAGCATCAAAAGGTTCTTTTGATGTTGCCAGTTCCAGACCTTTAGGTTTTGCATATTTTCCACCTTTACTGTCGGCATAAATATCGATTTCAAGATTACGTAAACCCATATTGAGCTGGTCAGTAATGGCAATGTGTTCGTATTGAAGCCCTTTTAACTGATGCAAAGAATCTTTACTTTCCAGGAATTGGTATAAACCGGGTTCTATTGCTTTTTTATAACTGTTGTGAGAACCAATTACCTGAATTTTATTTAATCTCAATTGGTCGTTTTGAGCTGACAACTGATAGGATACTGCTGTAGAAGCGATAAGCATTACTAAAGTAGAAAGTTTCATGTTTTTTGAATAAAAAATTAATGCTGACAAAAATAGTTTGGAATACCCACTGTTCTTGTCGTTTAAAAATAATAAATGGTAATGTAAATGTTATTATTTAAATCGTAAAAATCTTTTTTACAACTATGTTGCTTGAGATAAAAATTACTGTAAAAAAATATTGCTGATTATTAATTTAAAAATAACCTTAGGATAAAATGCAGGGAAGTTAATTTTTATTATTTAGCACCTCACTTTGTTATGCTTTTTAAAAATGGGTTATTCTTTCGATTTCGAGAAAATATATAATGACTATTGGGAAAAGTTAACAGCATTTTCGTTAAAAATGACTCAGGATGAGCAACTGGCTCAAAATGTAGTTCAGGATGTATTTATAGATCTTTGGGAAAGGAAAGAACACGTAAATATTGCTGCTGTTGAGAGTTATTTATTCAGAGCTGTAAAAAATCAGATTTTTAAGAGTTACAGAAATGAAAAATTTGACAAAACCATTCTGGAAGATAAATTTGAAAACTACCTTATAGAAAATCTATCTACTGTAGAATCTGATTTAACCGATAAAATTTATGCTCTTTTGGATACTTTGCCGGAGAAGAGAAAGGAAATTTTACTGATGAATAAACTTCAGGATATGAATATTGATCAAATTGCCTCCGAATTAGATCTTTCGAAACAAACGGTTAAAAACCAAATTTCATCAGCATTAAAGCAACTGCGACACGGTTTAAAAGAGTTTACTTTTCTTTTTATGTAAGCTTATTTTAAGTTGTTTTTTTTAAGATAACCTTCCATTAACAATCTCATAATATTTCCGGATAGTACGATTATTCATTTTGGGTACTTAGTAGTAGAAGACTATTCAGGATGACAAAAAAAATAAAACACAGTTTAGAAACTCTTATTGAGAAAAGTTTACAAAAAAAAGCAACACAAGCCGAAGAAGATTTGCTGGAGGGATTTATGCTTTCGGAATACGAAAAAACAAGTTGGGAAAAAAACCTAATGGGAACTGCTGTTAATGGATTCGGTAAGATAGAAAAACACATAGCTAAGAAAAGAATTTCCCGATACATGGCTTATGCTGTTGCAGCAAGTGTTGTGGTTTTATTGAGTCTGGGATTATTAATACAACCAGAGGTCTCAGATTCAGCTAAAATGCTGACACTAAAAACAGGGAAGTCTTCAGATTCTGTTCGTTTAGCAGATGGTTCCGTTATTTATCTCGCGGCTAACAGTGTTTTTGAGTATCCGGATCATTTTGCAGAAGACCGCCAGGTGAAACTAATTAAAGGAAAAGCTTTTTTTGAAGTAGCTAAAGATCCTCAGCATCCTTTTATAATTCGTTCAGGAGATGTCCAAACAAGAGTGGTAGGGACTTCTTTCCACATTCAGATGAATAAATCAAGTTGCAATGTTATTGTAGTTGCCGGAAAAGTAAATGTATCGGCTAAAAACCAGAGTGTCGATTTAGTCTCTAATGAAGAAGCCCTCTTTGAAGCTAATACATTAGTGAAAAAGAAAGCCTCTAAAATGCTGGTTGTAAATTGGTATAATGAGGATATCGAACTGAAAAACGTAAAACTGCATGAAGTTTTAGAACTATTGAAAAATAAATACAATGTAACATTTGAGGTAAAAAAAGATTCCCTTTTAAATACATCACTCACTTTATACATTGAAAAAAATGCTGCATTAGAAAATATTTTAAAACAAATAAATTATATCTCTAACCTAAAATTTGAAACAAATGGCAATACCATAACAGTGAACTAAATACCACAAAAAAAGAAGCCATAGTTGCTGTGAACAACCATGGCTCATAAATAAGTCATAAACTAATAACTTAAATAAATGTATTTTAAATTCTCTTATTTAAAACTAAAGAGTGCATTCTTTTTAGCAATCATCTTACTGTCTTTTCAAACAGCATATTCGAAAAAGATAATAACCGAGGCACCAAAAATAACTATTAATTCTAAAAAAGCAACATTAATCTCTATTTTCTCACAGCTAAGCAAACAAACAGCTTATAAATTTAGTTATGGTCAGGCAGTAATTCAGGATAAAACCAATTATGAGGTAAGTTATACCACTACATCATTAGATGCGGTTTTGAGTGATTTATCTAAAAAAGCTCGTTTTGATTTTAATATTGTTGAAAAAACGGTTTTAATAAAAAAGCAAGCTGTTCTTAAGAAAACTGTTGTTGAGCAACAAGTGGTAAAAGGAGTAGTTCTGGATGAATCCGGTCAGCCTTTACCGGGGGCTACAATTATAGAAACAGCAACTAAAAATACAGCTGTTACTAATATGGACGGTGAATTTCAATTGAAAGTTGCTCAGGGTAAAACAGTTGAAGTGTCTTTTATTGGATATAAAACTAAAACAGTTGTGATTAAAGGATATACATTGAATATCACAATGGAACCGGATTCATCAGAACTAAATGAAGTAATGATTGTAGGGTATGGAAAACAATCTAAAGTAGATGTAACCGGTGCAGTAACGCAGTTAAAAGCGGCTAATTTTAAGGAAGGTGTTAATATCTCAGCAGATAATTTATTGCAGGGAAAGGTTGCCGGAGTACGGGTGGTAAGCACCAGTGGAGAACCGGGAGCGGGAGTGAATGTTTCTATTCGCGGGGTAGGATCTATCAGAAGCGGGAGTACCCCATTGTTTGTTGTGGATGGAGTGCCGTTGGCAAATGATGATGTGAGTCCGTCAGGCACAAATGTTGGTTTCGGAGCTTCGGCGGCTAAGAATCCGTTGAACTTTTTGAATACAAGTGATATTGAATCTATCACAGTATTGAAAGATGCATCGGCAGCAGCCATTTACGGAGCCAGAGGTTCTAATGGTGTAGTAATTATCACGACTAAAAAAGGTTCTAAAGGAGAAGCGTCGTTTACGGTTGATTCCTATTTAGGATTCTCAACAGTGGCTAAAAAGCTGGATGTGTTGTCGGCTGATCAATACAGAAACGCTATTACAGAACCTGCTTTTGATCATGGAGGAAACACCGATTGGCAGGATGTGATTTACAGAACAGCTGTTACTAAAAACAATTCATTGTCTTTTGCTAAGCAGACTAACTCAGGGAATTACTATGTTTCTCTGGCACAAATGGATCAGGAAGGTATTGTAAACCAAAGTAATTTTAAACGTACTTCTGCCAGAATTAATGCGGCAGAATCTTTTTTGGATAACCAAAGATTAAAATTAAAAGTGAATGTAACGGCAAGTGAAACGACTGACAATGGCGTTCCTACCAGTGATGACGGAGGTTCTAACGGACAATTGATTATTCACACTTTAATGGCAAACCCTACCAGATCCGTATTCGATGAAAATGGCGAGTACACTAACTTTAATATGAATGCTCATTATAATCCGGCTTATTTATTGAGTATTTATGAAGACGAAACCCGCACTTTGAGAGTTTTGGGAAATATCGAAGCTTCTTTTAGAATCTTTAACGGACTGGAATACAAATTGAATTACGGAGTAGATCGTTCCATTGCAGAAAGAAATACAACTATTTACCCTAATATCACTGATTTAAATCCGATAGGAAGATATGCTCAGAATAATCTGGAGTCAAAGAGCTCACTTCTGGAGCATTATGTAACGTATAATCTCAATCGTGAAAAACATAAGTTAGAAGTATTAGGCGGTTTTTCATATCAAAAATTTGAAAGATCAGGAACCGCTTTCACCATTGATGGAATTGCTGATAAATCATCAGGAATTAAGCCTGAAAACAATCCGGCTTTTTCAGGAGTAAAACCCAATTTAACAGGATTTGCTCAGGAAAATGAATTGCAGTCTTATTTTGGAAGATTAAATTACACTTTTGACAGAAAGTATCTTGTAACTGCTTCTATGAGAGCGGATGGATCAACCCGTTTTGGTGAAAATAACAAATACGGTTATTTTCCTTCATTTGCTTTAGGCTGGAATATTAATGAAGAAAATTTTTTAGTAAATTCTGCTGTGGTTGATAACTTAAAATTGAGAACAAGCTGGGGACAAACAGGGAATCAGGAAGTTGAAAATAAAATTACACAAGCAAGTTATGCACTCGCAGGTGCAGATGGTTATTATCTTTATGATGATCTTGCGTTAGTAAACGGTATTTCAGTGACACGTACTCCAAATCCCGATTTAAAATGGGAGGTGGTTACACAATATAATGTGGGGCTTGACTTTAATTTATGGAGAGGGAAATTATACGGAACCTTAGATTATTATAATAAAACCACTACTGATGCTATTTTGAATATTCCTTCCCAGGTACTGAGTCCTACTAATACGGTTTGGGTAAATATTGATGGCAAAATTGTAAATAAAGGGCTTGAATTTATGTTAGGCTCACAAGTTATGAAAACAGATAATTTCTCCTGGGATATCGATTTTAATGGTGCCACTCTTAATAATGAAATTAAAAATTTACCTGTTTCGGAAATTCTTTCAGGTACCATTTCCGGTCCGGGACAATCGGGAGTACTGGCAAATATCTACAAAAGCGGTCATGCTGCAGGTTCGTTCTATTTATTAGATCATATTGGATTTGATGAGGATGGAGCCGATATTTACAGAGATACTAATAATGATGGCGTAATTAACAATAGTGACCGTATTATTATTGAAGGAGCACTGCCAAAATTCACTTATGGATTTAACAGCCAGATGCATTATAAAAATTTTGATTTCTCATTTTCTATTATTGGACAATCGGGAGGATATTTGTTAAATAATACAGGGTTAAATGCCTTGAATATAAACAACCTGGCATCTGATCGAAATGTATCTTCAGATTATTATAATTCAGGTGCCAATGCGACGAATTCCCCTCAGCTATCTACATTATATTTAGAAAAATCAGATTTTATCCGACTGAACACTGCCCGTATCGGATACAATTTCAAAAATCAAAATTTAAAATGGATGCAGAGTTTAACACTCTACCTGACAGGTTCCAACTTACTTACGCTGACAAACTACAGTGGATATGATCCTTTGATTAACAGTCCAAAATCAAGTGGAGGAAATCAGTCTATTGGTATTGATTATTCCAGTTATCCTACATCCAGAACATTTATTCTTGGCGCAACTTTAAAATTATAAATTATGAAATTAAATAAATTAAAATCAAGTCTGTTAGTTGTATTTGCATTGTTGTTTCTTACAGGCTGTACTAACTTAGATGAAGTAGTACTTGATGAGGTATTGGGGGCAGATGCTTCCAGTGTTGATGGTGCTTTGGCAGCTGCATATGACCGTTTGGGAGACGGAACTTTTGTAAGCAAAAATGTGTTTGCCATGCAGGAATTCACTACTGATGTCGCTTTGCTGCCTACAAGAGGCAGTGACTGGGGAGATGGAGGAAAATGGAGAGCAATGCATGAGTTTACCTGGACTCCGGGTAGTGCTATTGTTACTGATAACTGGAACTTGCTGACGAATGGAATTACAAGATCACTCTCGGCTATTAAAATTATTAATAACAGTAATGATCCTCAAAAAGTACTATTTCTGGCTGAAGCCAAAGGACTTTTGGCTTTTTATACCTACACCACTTTAGATTTGTACGGTCAGGCTCCTTATCGTGATCCTTATACTGAAGATGCATCTTTGGAGATTTTGAAAGCAGATACTCATATTGATCAGTTAATTTCAGATGTAGAAGCCATCATTCCGGATCTGGCTTCTTTAGGTGAGAATAATACACATACAGGCCGATTTACTAAAGAGGCTGCTTATGGTTTACTTTCAGCAATGTATTTAAACAGAGCTGTTTTTAAAGATCGTTATAATACTACTTCCGGTTTTAACTTTACTGAACCGGCCGTTTCCGGCGAAGGAACAGATATGGACAGAGTAATTTATTATACTACATTGTTAATTGATTCCGGGAAGTTTAGTCTGGAGCAAAATTATTTTGACAATTTTGCAATTGATAATTCAAACGGTTCGGAAATCATCTTTGCTATAGTTCAGAAAATTGATAATATCAGAAACGGAGATAATGATTTCGCTTATAACTCCATGGCACGTAATCAAAGAGCTTCCCCTGATAACAGAGGTACAAACGGTTCTTGTACTACTCCTGAATTCTACCACAGCTGGGATAATAATCACGATGATCCGCGTTTTGGAAGAGCTTATCAGTATGAAGACGGAACCTGGTTTACAAACACCGAAGAAGGAAGTGTACCTGCAAGCGATATTGTACCTAATAACAGCAAAAACTTACCCTGGTTTCATTTTACCAGAGGTATGATTGCCGGACCGCAATACGGTCCAAAATTAACTTCTTCAGGTGGTTTCGAAATGACTGCTGACGGAAGAATCAAAGTGTCCGAATTGTATATGGAAAAAAGTACGGGAACGAGAATGGATTTTACACCGGAATTGAATTTTGATGATCCTACAAAATCAGTATTTGCGCAAAACCAAATCAATCGCGGGGTACGTTGCTTTAAATGGGAATTTGATCCCGAAGCAGGAAACGGAGCCGGTAAAGTGGATATTCCTTTATTTAGATTAGGCGGAATTTACACGATGAGAGCCGAAGCTTATTTCCGTAAAGGACAAACAGGAGCCGCTTTAGAGGACGTCAACGCATTACGAATTAACAGAACCAGAGAAGCTTTGTATAATAATGCTCCGGGTAAAGCGCTCTTGTCTATTGACAGTGAAATATTATACAAAGAAATTGGTTTCGAAATGTATTGGGAAATGTACAGAAGACCGCAAATGATTCGTTTTGGAAAATTTGATTTGCCTTATACTGCTAAACCTGCTTCTGAACCTTTCAGAAGAATCTTTCCTATACCGCAGCAAACATTAGATGTGACTAAAGAGTTTAAACAAAATTTTGGTTATATCGAATAATAAATAATTCAGATCAGATTACAGAATCCGTCCAATAATTTTTGGCGGATTCTTTTTTTATATCTAATTGCTTTGTACTTTATTTAGGAAAAGGCATATTCTGATATGCACCTAAATCGGGAGGAGAAGTTCTGGATTTTCCATTGATATCCAGTGGAATCAGATAATCGGGATTTCCTTTTGCGAAAGCGGCAGAAGTATTATCAATATTAAGTTTGTTTTTTGCAATATCAAAAAAGCGGGGACTTTGATTTAAAATGACAGAATTGTAATGCATTTTATCATCAAAATTATACAATGGATTTGAATTATCAGATTCTGATTTTAACAAGCAATTATTGAATTGATAGTTAAAAGAAGCTTCGATATTTTTATCTAAATAAAGCGCATTAGAATAACTTCCGTAAATAATACAGTTGTTAAATGTAGCCTGTGTTAAAGCTGAAGCTACCGGATTTAAGCCGGGTTGGTAATTGCTTATGGTTACTGTGGACTGATTTGGATTATTCCAGTAATTAGCAAATGTGCAATGGGTAAATTTATAATTGCCTCCATACGTACATGCTAAAGCAGCTTGTCCGGCAGTATTGATTATAATGTTTTCACCGATTATGTGTGCATTTTGAGCTAAAATTCCATAATTTGAAGAATTATAGATTTGGCTGTTTTTTATGGATACGGTACTTTCATCATGATAGTCAATACGCAAACCAATTGCTGCATTTTTAATAGTCAGATGATTAATACTGTGATTGCTGCTGCCGTTACGCAACCAGACAGTGTTCCATTGCCCCGGAATGTTAGCATAACCGGCTTCAAGACGATCGCCTTCAAAGACAACTTCATTTTCCTGTTTATTGGTTTCAGAAGCTTTTCCATTGCATCGTAAACTGGCTGATTGTGGCACTATCAATCCTGAATCAGAATGAAAATATACTCTTGCTCCTGCATCAAAAGTCACTGTTTTTCCTTCGGGAACAGTAGCATAACCATAAATAACATAGGGTTTTTGATTGGTAAAATGCAGTTCGTTGCCATTTGCAGCATCATTTTCATCCAGATAAAAACCGCTGACTGCTGTATCGTCAAAAGTCACGGTTTCCTTATTTCCATTGCTTAAACGCTTTGGATATAAAAAAACAGCATCTTTCACTAAGGTCAATAGTGCTACTTTTTGCAAATTGGTTCCGCTGTCAAATTCAATATTGTCTGTATATAAAAAATCATCCGGATTTGCATCAGCAATGTTTGGCGTAGTTTCGATAAAAACATACATGCTGTCTCTGGCTAACAAAACGACATTGTTAAAAACTCTGTTATTATCTCCCTGCATACCATCAACCGTCATCCGGTATTTAGAATTTAATCCCTTGCTGAATTGAATTTTAGGGATATGGATGTCGTTTTTACTTTGGTTATATACTTTTAAAAGATATGTACCGGAGCTGATAGTTGAAAAAACAGTGTCTAAAAAAACAGTGTCCTGTGAGAAACCTAATTTTCCGGAACTGGGTACGGTAGAAAAATCCGAACGGCACGAACTAATGGTGAGTAGCATTCCAAATATAAAAAGCAGCGGAAAGAAACGCATGGGTTTTTGGTTTTTTTGTAAAAATAGAAAAAAACTTATTCCTCACTGCTGAATTTTTAAATCCTTTGCAGAATATGCTTCTCATTTAGAGGATAGTCTCTATTCTTTTCTTTATTTTTACAATCGATTAAAATAAAATTCATGACATTCGATAAAGAAAAAATATTGGAATACTGTAATCGTATTTCAAAAAATACTTTAATGGAAACTTTAAATATAGAATATGTGGATGCAGGCGAAGGTTTTTTAACCGCTACTATGCCGGTTAATCCCAGTGTTCACCAGCCGATGGGCTTATTACACGGAGGAGCTTCAGTAGCCTTAGCAGAAAGTGTAGGCAGTGCGGCATCTTTTATATTCATCAATCCGGAAGTAAGTGAAGTAAGAGGTATAGAAATTTCGGCTAATCATTTAAAAGCCAAGCGGGAGGGTATTGTAACGGCAACGGCAAAAATCATTCATCAGGGAGCAAGTATTCATTTATGGGAAATCCGCATTACAGACGAGCGGGACAACCTGATTTCACTATGCAAACTGACAAACATGGTTTTGCCTAAAAGAAAAAAAACAAGCTAGATTTTATTGAGATAAATGAACCTTTAATAAAAACAATATATGATTGATTTTTTTATAAAAGTAAAGCAACAAGAAGCTCAGGAATTGCCATTTGTTATTTACAGCAAGCCTTACAAAACAGAAGTAAGAGGTTTTTTTCAAAAAAATGATCACCTTTATTTTGCCGAAACCTTAGATGAAACCGGTTTTGTATTTGCTCCGTTCCATGGCAGTCAGATGATATTAATTCCTAAAAATCAGTCGGTGATCTGGGAATCAGAAATTGATCCTTTAGAGGAAAATCCAATTGCTGATTTGGAGTTTACAGTAAATGAACAAGGAAGATCACAATTTGAAAATCTGATTCAAAAAGCAATAAAAGCTATTGAAAACGGGGAATTTACAAAAGTGGTTTTATCCCGAAAAGAAATTCTTGAAGTTCCTCACTTTGATTTGGTTACCGTTTTTACCAGATTGATACAGCGTTTTCCTAATGTTTTTTGCTATTGCTGGTACCATCCTAAAATAGGTTTATGGATGGGAGCTACACCGGAACGATTGTTAAAAGCCAGTCGGAAAAAGTTTTGTTCGATGGCATTAGCCGGAACACAAAATTTTAATGGTACTACTGATGTTGTCTGGGAGCGAAAGGAAATGGAAGAACAGCAATATGTTACTGATTTTATACTGGAAAATCTCAAAGGTCTAACTTCTGAAGTTGCAGTATCGAGTCCGTATACTGTTCAGGCCGGAAATGTACTGCATATAAAAACCGATATTGAAGGAATAATAAATAAGACCTCTAAGTTGACTCAGGTTGTTTCTGTTCTACATCCTACACCTGCTGTTTGTGGTTTACCCAAAGATGCTGCAAAAGAATTTATCATGGAAAATGAAGGTTACGACAGAAAATATTATACCGGTTTTTTAGGAGAACTGAACAAAAAAGATTTTACTGAGAAAAAGCAAAAATCGGATTTGTATGTTAATTTACGCTGTATGCAAATAAAAGGAAAACGCGCGCACTTGTATATGGGTTGCGGAATAACCAAAGAAAGTATTCCTGAAAAAGAATGGAATGAGAGTGTAAACAAGTCGTTGACTATGAAAAGTGTTCTTTGAAGGGAGTGTTCAGTTAGCAGATTTCAGAAGTCAGAATATAGAGAAAAGAATATAGAAAATAGAGAAGAGAGTAATGAAACTAGATATATTAGCATTTGGAGCGCATCCGGATGATGTTGAATTAGGTTGTGCAGGAACAATTTTAAAAGAAATCTCATTAGGGAAGAAAGTGGGTATTGTTGATTTGACCCGTGGTGAATTAGGAACCCGTGGATCGGCAGAAATTAGAGATCAGGAAGCAAATGCTGCGGCAAAAATCCTGGGGGTGTCAGTAAGGGAGAATTTAGGAATGAGAGATGGGTTTTTTATCAATGATGAAAAGCACCAGCTTGAAATTATCAAAATGATCCGTAAATACCAACCTGATATTGTATTATGCAATGCCATAGAAGACCGGCATATTGATCATGGCAAAGGAAGCAAGTTAGTTTCTGATGCCTGTTTTTTATCCGGATTAATGAAAATAGAAACAGCGCTGGAAGGAAAGCAGCAAAAAGCCTGGCGTCCTAAAGTAGTATACCATTATATTCAGTGGAAAAACATTGAACCTGATTTTGTGGTTGATATTTCTGGATTTACTGAAAAGAAAATCGAAGCTATTTTAGCCTATCATTCTCAATTTTACGATCCCGATTCTACAGAACCGGAATCACCAATAACATCAAAAAACTTCTTTGAAAGCTTAAATTATCGCTCCAGAGACTTAGGCAGGCTCTCAGGGTTAGATTATGCTGAAGGTTTTACAGTTGAAAGATGTTTGGCAGTCAATAGCTTAGGTGATTTGATGTAAAAATCTTTGTTTTTTTTCAAAAAATAGTTTGCAGAAGCCAATAAACGTTGTATATTTGCAACCGCAAAGCAAATGGTGGTTGTAGCTCAGCTGGTTAGAGCATCGGTTTGTGGTGCCGAGGGTCGCCGGTTCGAACCCGGTCATCCACCCAAAAGGCAAAAGCCTCGAAGAAATTCGGGGCTTTTTTTGTACTCTTATTTTTCGTCAGATTTTTGAAAAACGGAACAAAAAAAACGGACTTGTTTCCAAATCCGTTCTTTTTAACTGAATGCTAAAACAGCTGTTTTTAATTCTCAATACAGTGTAAGTTTTTCATGAAATAAGTTTCCGGTTCGTAAACGGTTCCGTTTAACTCTGAAGTTATCTTTTTTCTGATAACGTAATCTTCAATATCCGTTAAGAACTTAATTCGCATTAAAGAAACCGGCGAATTTTTTAAATCTTCCATCGTTCCTTTCATAAACATAAAAGTACCCACAATTACACGGTTGTCAAAACCATTTTCATCTCTAATCATGCTTCCGCAATATTCTAAATCAGTATGAACAAGAGTAATTACTTTTCCGTTGTTTAATTGTAAATACAATCGGGAATTTTTGTTAAAGCAATTTGCTTTGATGAAGACTTTGCTTTTTTGAATAAGCTGTACATTTAAGGTGGGTAATCCATCGGTGGAGGCCAGCGAACAAAAGATGTAACTGGAAGTTCCTGCAAATACTTTTTCGGACATCAGGCATTCTTTGGTTACCTTATAAGTCCCGAGAGAGTCTGTAATATTAGTGGTATAATCGCAATTGGTCTGCGAAAAAGTGTTGATGGTTAATAAGAATAAAGTGCTAAGTAATAGTTGTTTCATTTTGATTTATTTTGGTGCAAATTAACACTATTTTATTATTATTAGCATCTGTAGTAAAAAAAGAATATAAATTTCCTCCTGTTTTGATTTTCCATTTAGTTCTGATTTTTTCTACTGTTTCAGGAAAGTTCCGGGTAGTAATATGAAATTGTTTTCCTTGCATCTGCTGTTTCATTTCGGTTTTATTGTATGAAAAAGCAGCTGTGATTTTAAATGTTCTTCCGGGAAAAGAGATGATATCGTCTGAGGTGTACAAATGGGAATGTTTGTGTAATTTACTGATATTATAATGTACAGCGACCTCGTCAAAACCACCTGATTTCATAATGGCGCTATTGGGTTCAAATAAATATTTTTTGGGTAAACTATACGAAGGGGATACAGTATGTTGCTGCATTACAAATTCAAATGCATCCACAGTTTCTTTTGTAATATTAGCTGTTTTTAATGTGACTGCTCCTGAATAATCTTTATGTAACTCCCATAAAAGCTCTTTGACTTCATTGTCCAAAGCTATGATATGAATGGCTTTTACATTTTTTAACTCCGATAAACCGGCAGAAATATCCAGTAATGGTGCTGTTTTTATTAAAATTGCATTAGTGTTTTCAAAATAAAAATCAAGATTTTCAGGGACATTTGGTAAACAGTCTTTCAGCATAAAAACTTTACCTTTGGCATCATTTCGTCTCGAAGGATCGATATAAATCCAGTCCCATTTTTGATGCAGTTTTTTAAGAATTTCAAAGCTGTCTCCGGTATGGCATTCGATATTTTTAACTTGTAACTGGTCGAAATTATGTTGAACGATTTCAGAAAGTGCAGCATTGATTTCGCAATGAACTACCCACTTTACTTTTTTAGCAAAATAATAATCGTCTACCCCAAAACCGCCTGTTAAATCGATTAATTTTTCACCCGAAATGAGTTCGCTTTTATATAAAGCCGTTTTTTCAGAAGATGTTTGTTCTACCGAAACCTTTGAAGGATAAATAATATTATCGGTTTCAAACCACGAAGGAAGTTTGTTTTCCGCTTTTGATTTTGCTGTAATCTGATTTAAAATAACAGCAAAATCAATTTCCGGAAACGGATTTTTTTTCAACGCTAATTTCGTAATATCATTACTTAGATTAGCGTTTATGAATTGTTGTATTTCTGTGCTTAAAATTTCTGAAGTCAACTTAAATTCCTCTTGTTAATACTTTTACTACAGGATTTTCCGGAAAAAATTCTTTGGCAACTACCTTAATAATGGTGTAAAGGGGTACAGCTACAATCATACCTAATACGCCAAAAAGAAAACCACTCGCCAAAATTACAATAAATATTTCCAACGGATGCGAGTTGACACTGTTAGAAAAAATCAACGGAGTGGTCACATTATTATCAATGATCTGTGCCACAGAATAACCAATTAAAACGTATAGCGTAGTAGAGAGCATGTCGCCCTGAGCTTGGGGATCCAGATGACCGAGCATAGTTAAAACAGCCACTAAAATAGTAGCTATAAGTGGTCCGATATAAGGTATAATATTTAACAGTGCGGTGATAAATGCTATAATAAGGGCATTTTGTACTCCAAAAATAAGCAGTACAATTAAATATAACACAAAGAGAATGGTAATCTGACCAATCAAACCAATAAAATAACGGCTTAATAAATGATTGATTTTTCTAAATGAGTTTAGAATTTTGTCTTCGTGTTCCTCAGGTAATATTTTTTTAGCATTTATAGTAAAAAGCTTTTTGTCTTTTAAGAAAAAGAAAGAGATGAAAATGATCGAACCAATTGCCATTCCAATGTTTCCAAGAGTTCCTAAAAAGGAGTTCAGGAAATTAGGGATGAAATTGAGATTGATTTTAGATGCAATATTAGATTCTTTCAGTAGATTTTGGGTGTCAATATTGCGATCTGAAAAATAATTGTTTAGACGTTCCGCAAGCTGTGTCAGGTCACCTTGAAGTTTTTCTGTATCTAATAGCGATAAGTTTTCACTCTGCGAAATAATCAGCGGTACAAACATCATTATAAAACCGGCTAATAACAAAATAAAAAAAAGCATCGTCACTATCACGGCAGCAATGTGGGGAAATTTTAATTTTTTCTCTAAAAAATGTACAATTGGACTTCCAATCATACTTACAATTAATGCAATAAAAAGGAAATAAATAACGGGCTGAATCAGGTATAAAATGTAAAGTAGTAATGCCGCTCCCGCTGTGATGATTAAGGCACGCAGGATTCCGTTACCAATAGTTTTTGATGTTATCATAAGTGTGTTTTAGTTTATAAAGATAAAGAAATATCAAATCAATTTTGATGTAAATTCATATAAAGCAATACTGGCAGCCTGAACTACATTCATACTGCTGTTTTTTCCAAACATATTGATGTGTACAATTTGATTGGAAACATCCAGAAGTTCTTCGCTGATTCCGTTAATTTCACTCCCGATAATAAGTGCAATTTTTTTACCGGAAGGCAATTTAACTTCTTTTAAAGGCTTACTTGAAGAGGCTATTTCTAAAGCAATTATTTCATACTCCTTTTGCTGTAAATAAGTAATTAGGTCGCTTTTTTCTTCAAATACAGTATGCGGAACGTGTAAATGTGTACTTCTGGAAGTTTTGTTTATTTTTCGGGGATTTAACGGGATGTCTTTTCCAAGGAAAATAATTTTCTCAATTCCGAAAGCTTCACCAATTCTAAAAAGGGAACCTATATTTTGCTGAAAATAAACAGCGTCACAAACTAAGGTGATCGGAAATTGAGTAGGTGTAAACTGGTTTTCTTCGTGTTTTAATTGCACTTGAATTTAGTTATTAAAAATGTAATGAATAATATTGGCTCCCATTTTCAAGGCTTTCTCACGAACTGCTGCAGGGTCGTTGTGGACTTCCGGATCTTCCCAGCCGTCGCCTAAATCACATTCAAATGTATACAAAAGTACTAATCTGTTGTCAATAAAAATCCCAAAAGCCTGTGGCCGTTTGCCGTCGTGCTCATGAATTTTGGGCAATCCATTGGCAAATAAATATGGTTTTTGAAAAATAGTGTGTGTAGCGGGAATTTCGACTAATTCTTTATTTGGGAATATTTTCCTGATTTCTTTTCTGATGTATTCGTTCATACCATAATTATCATCAATGTGTAAAAAACCGCCGCCTTTTAAATATTTCTGGAGGTTCTGCACATCGGAAGGACTGAAAATTACATTTCCGTGCCCGGTCATGTGTACAAAAGGATAAGAGAATAATTCAGGACTGTCAGGTTCTACCGTTGCCGGTTTAGAGGTGATAGTAGTGTTGATATTGCTGTTGCAAAAGCGAATCAAATTAGACAAAGCTGTAGGATTAGCATACCAGTCGCCACCGCCGCGGTATTTTACCAAGGCAATTTCCTGGGAAAAAGAAGTGAAAGAAACTAATAGTAAAACAAGACAGAGTTTTTTCATTTTTTAGGTTTTAAGTCCTTAGTGTTTACTTCCTGGTTCTTAGTTACTAAGTGCTAATCAGCTATTCTTCATTAAAAAACACCACACTATGACAAGCCACTACAGCGGCTGTTTCGGTTCTTAATCTGGTGTTGCCTAAAGAAACCGGGATAAAATTATTTTCTAATGCCAAAGCAATTTCTTTAACCGAAAAATCGCCTTCGGGACCTATTAATAAAGTAATGTCTTCATTAGATTTTAAAACGGATTTTAAAGTTTTTTTATCCGTTTCTTCACAATGGGCAATGAATAAAGTACCGTTGTTTTTTTGGTTCATAAATTCTTTAAAAGTAACGGCTTCGTTTAATTTAGGTAAATAGAATTCATTAGATTGTTTTAATGCTGATAAGATGATTTTGTCAAATCGTTCTTTATTAATAACCTTTCTTTCGGAACGATCACAAATTATCGGTGTGATTTCCTGAATGCCAATTTCTGTAGCTTTTTCAAGAAACCATTCGTAGCGGTCATTCATTTTAGTAGGGGCAACAGCTAAATGTAAATGGAATTTTGCTGTTTCTTTTTTTTCAAACGAATTGATCTGCACCGTGCATTTATTGTCTGACGCTAAGATAATTTCGCATTTAAACAAATAGCCTTTTCCATTGGTTACAAACAAAATATCACCGTCTTTTTTTCTTAAAACTTTGATAATATGTTTGCTTTCTTCTTTGTCAAAAGAAAAAGAGGCGGTTGCTTCATCAATATCTGGATTGTAAAATAATTGCATAGTTTAGAATTGGATTCGCGCTTTAGACACTACTGAAGCATCTTCGAAATTTTGGGCTAGAAATTTTTGATAACCTGTAATTCCTATCATTGCAGCATTATCGGTAGTGTATTCAAATTTTGGGATAAAAGTTTTCCATCCGTATTTTTGTTCGGCATCTTTCAATGTATTTCTGATTCCTGAATTAGCAGAAACGCCTCCGCCAATGGCTATTTGTTTAATTCCGGTTTCCTGAACGGCTAATTTCAATTTGTCCATTAAAATCCCGATAATGGTGTATTGTACAGAAGCACAAATGTCCTGTATATTTTCGTCAACAAAATTTGGGTTTTTAGCTTTTTCTTTTTGGATAAAATATAATATAGCTGTTTTTAATCCCGAAAAACTAAAATCCAATCCGGGTACTTTTGGTTTTGTAAACGAAAAAGCTTTTGGATTGCCTGATTGAGCATATTTATCTACCAACGGACCTCCGGGATAAGGCAGGCCGAGAATTTTGGCTGTTTTATCAAAAGCTTCTCCCACGGCATCATCAGTTGTTTCACCGATTATTTGCATGTCAAAAAAATGATTGACTTTTACAATTTGCGTGTGTCCGCCACTGATGGTTAAAGCCAGAAACGGAAATGTAGGTTTGTCAAAACCCTCTTCGTCAATAAAATGTGCCAGAATATGAGCGTGCATGTGGTTAACTGCAATAAGCGGAATACCCAGTGCTAATGCCATTGATTTAGCAAAAGAACTACCTACAAGTAAAGAACCCATTAAACCGGGACCCTGTGTAAATGCAATAGCCGAGAGCTGCTCTTTTTGAATGTTCGCTTTTTTAAGCGCGGCATCAATTACCGGAACAATATTCTGCTGATGGGCACGCGAAGCTAATTCTGGAACAACACCGCCATATTGTGTATGAATTAATTGATTTGCCACAACATTTGAAAGTACTTTGTCGTTACATAAAATAGCTGCTGCGGTGTCATCACAGGAACTTTCGATAGCAAGAATAAAAACCTCAGGATTTAGCATAAAAGCACACAATTTTTGAATTATCTATAGAAACCGATTTTATTTTTTTTAATTTTACGGCGCAGCCAAAATTAAAGAATTTTTATTTAAGGTTTCGCTCTTTGCCTGAGCAAAATAATATTTGATAAAATATAATATACAGAACATATCAAAAAAACGATTAAAATAATTTCGGGTATAATTCTTGGGCTCATCATTTTTTTACTGATGCTTGGTATTGCATTATCATTACCAACGGTTCAAACTGCCGTAGGCCGATATTTAATGAATCGGGTTAATAATGATTTTGGTACAAATATTAATATTGATAAAGTAAAGATTACAGCTTTTGGCGGTGTTAAGATTCAAAATGTATTGATTTTGGATCATCATAAAGATACTCTCATTTATACTAAAATTTTAAGCACAAATATTTTTGATCTTAACGGATTTGTTAATAGCGGAGATTTGCTGTTTAAAAGTGTTCGTCTTGATGGTGTTTTATTTGATTTAAAAACCTATAAAAATGAAAGCAAAACCAATATTGATGTTTTTATTGATGCTTTTGATTCAGGAAAACCGTCTACAGGAAAACATTTTCTTTTAAAATCCAATAAAGCTTTTATAAGTAATGGTCATTTTAGACTTACTGATGAAAACAGGGAAAACCCAAAAGATGTAGATTTTAAAAATTTAAATATCGAGTTGACTGATTTTAAGTTATACGGTCCGGATGTAAATACTACCATTAATAAATTATCTTTTTTGGATTACAGAGGTTTATTTGTAGAAAACATGAGTACTGTTTTTAGTTATTCCAAGAAACAAATAAAGCTTGAAAATCTGGATTTGAAAACAGCTGCCAGCAAAATTAAAGCCGATGTAGCGTTAAATTATAAAATTGAAGATTTTGTCCAATTTAATGATAAAGTTAAATTTGATGTTAAAATTCATTCAGCGGCAATAGGAACTAATGATATCCGGTTTTTTTATAAAGAGCTAGGTGTTAATCAGTCCTTTTATATCAATAAAACTATTGTAAAAGGAACACTGAATAATTTGTATGTAAGTGATTTAAAACTCACTGATTCGGGAAAATCCAGTATTGAAGGCGCTATTAATTTCAAAAATATTTTTGGTAAAGAAAATCAGCCGTTTTATATGAATGGTGATTTTACCAAACTTACTACCAGTTACGATAATTTAGTAACGCTGCTTCCGAATGTTCTGGGGAAAAAATTACCGTTGGAATTAAAGACTTTGGGTAATTTCTGGATGGAAGGGAATTTGCAATTAACAGCATCGGCAATTGACGCTGCTTTAAATATGATATCTGAAATAGGAAGAATGCAGGCTGTTGTTTCTATGAACGATATTGATGTTATTGATAAAGCAACTTATAATGGAAATGTTGTTTTAGAAGATTTTAATGCCGGAATATTTTTAAATCGTGAAGATTTAGGGTTGGTTACCATGGATATTAATGTCGATGGTAAGGGGTTTACTGAAAAGTATCTGAATACACAGCTAAAAGGAATTATTAATAAAGTTCATTTTAAAAAGTATACCTATAGTAATATTTCTCTGAACGGAAATTTTAAATTACCTTATTACAAAGGACAAATTGTAGTTGCAGATCCTAATTTAGAAATGGATTTTGACGGACTCTTAGATTTAAGTACTGCTGAAAATAAGTACGATTTTCATATTAATGTAGTACAGGCTGATTTAAATAAGCTGCATTTTGTTAAAGACAGTGTTTCTGTTTTTAAAGGAGATGTAGTAGTTCAGCTTACAGGAAATACTATTGAAAATTTGCAAGGGAATGTTTCCTTCAAAGAAACATCTTATCAGAATATAAAAGATACTTATTCTTTTAATGATTTTAATGTCAATTCTACTTTTGATAATCAAGGAATTCGTACTTTGACTATTGATTCTCCTGATATTATTGACGGAAGGGTAGTGGGGCGCTTTCAGTTTAATCAGTTAGGCAGATTAACAAGAAACTCTCTGGGAAGTTTATACACTAATTTCAAACCTGAGAAAGTAAACAAAGGCCAATTTTTAAGATTTAATTTCACTATTTATAATAAGATAGTTGAAATTTTATATCCTGAAATCGAATTGGCGACGAATACTGTTTTAAGAGGAAATATTAGATCTGATAATCAGGAGTTTAAAATGAATTTTAATTCGCCTAAAATTAGTTATGACAAAAATGTTTTTGATAATATCAGGGTCGCTATTGATAATAAAAACCCTTTGTATAATGCTTATATAGAGTTAGATAGTATTAAAACGCCTTATTACAAGATGCGTGATTTTAGTTTGATTAACATTACAACTAAAGACACTTTGTTGTTTAGATCGGAGTTTAAAGGTGGTGAAAAAGGGGAAGATTTTTTTAATTTAAACTTGTACCATACCATTGATAAGAATAATAATAATGTGGTAGGTATCAGTAAATCAGAAATGAAATTCAAAGAAAATATCTGGTATCTCAATCAAAATGATTATTCTGATAATAAACTGATTTTTGACAAATCACTCAAGAATTTTATTTTTGATAATATTGTATTGTCGCATGAAAACCAGTCGGTTACATTAAATGGTAGTATAAAAGACGATTTTAATAAAGATTTAGAACTTCGTTTTAAAGATATTGATTTGTATAAAATTACACCTTTAAGCAGTACGTTTGTTTTTAATGGTAATGTGAATGGAGCAGTTCATTTTAAACAAAATAATTTAATGTACAAACCCACTGCATCATTAGTTGTAAATAAGCTGAATATTAATAAAACGGATTTAGGAACACTGAAATTTAATATTGAAGGAAATCAAAACTTAGAGAAATTCACTATTGATTCCTACTTGCAAAATGACAATTTAGAATCTTTTAATGCAAATGGAAGTTTTGAAGTGGTAGATAAAAAGACCATTCTGGATTTAAAGGTAAAACTGGATAAATTTAATTTAGGTGTTTTTAGTTCGCTGGGAGGCAATGTTTTGTCTAATATCCGCGGTTATGTAACCGGTAATTCGGTAGTAAGCGGTGATGTTGACAAACCTAAAATCAGTGGCAGATTGTTTGTAGACGAGGCCGGAATGACTATTCCGTATTTAAATGTTGATTATCAGTTAAATGATCGTTCCATTGTGGATTTAATTGATGAAAAGTTTTTATTCAGAACTAATACCATAACCGATTCCAAATTTAATACAAAGGGGATGCTGAATGGTATTATTGAACATGCAAATTTTTCTGACTGGCGACTGGATTTGGCAATTAACTCCAAAAGACTGGCGGTTTTAGATACAAAGGATTCGGAAGAAGCAGCTTATTACGGTACAGCATTTATTAATGGTGATGCTACTATAAAAGGACCAACAAATGCTTTGTTTATTAAAGTAGCAGCAAAATCAGAAAAAGGATCAGAAATAAAAATTCCTATTAATTCAGCTGAAAGTGTAGGTGAAAATTCCTTTATTCATTTTGTAACTCCTAAAGAGAAGTACAATACTAAGATGGGTATTGTTGAGAATACAAAAAGATATAACGGTCTTGAATTAGAATTTGATCTGGATATCACTCCTGATGCTGAGGTCGAAGTGATTCTGGACAGAAATTCCGGTCATGGGATGAAAGGAAAAGGATACGGATCATTGTTATTTAAAATTAATACGCTGGGCAAGTTTCAGATGTGGGGAGATTTTCAGGCTTATGAAGGAACTTATAATTTTAAATATGGCGGTTTAATTGATAAAAAATTTGATGTTAAAAAAGGAGGTTCCATCACCTGGGAAGGAAACCCAATGCGGGCACAATTAAATTTACAGGCTGTTTATACAACCATAGCTAATCCGGCAGTTTTATTAGCTAATTCTTCTTTTAACCGAAAAGTTCCTGTAGATGTAATTATTGGAATTCAGGGAGATTTAGCCAGTCCGGAACCTGATTTTACAATTGAGTTTCCTACGGTAAGTAATGTTTTAAAATCAGAAATTCAATATAAGCTCTATGATAAAGATGTAAGGCAGACTCAGGCTTTGTATCTGCTTTCTTCTGGTGGATTTTTGAGTCCTGAGGGAGTTAATCAGTCGGATTTTTCAGGAAGTTTATTTGAAACAGCTTCCAGTTTGCTGGGCGATATTTTAAAAACAGATAATGATAAATTTAAAGTTGGTCTGAATTATGTTTCTCCGGACAGAAGAATAGGAAGGGAAACTGATGGAAGAGTTGTGGCAACTATCTCGTCCAAAATTAATGAAAGGATATCGATTAACGGAAAAGTAGGTGTGCCTTTTGGAGGAATTAATGAATCAGCAGTTGTAGGAGACGTGGAAGTGCAGTACAGAGTCAATCAGGACGGTACTATGAATTTAAGGCTGTTTAACAGAGAAAATGATATTAATTATATTGGCCAGGGTATAGGATATACTCAGGGCATAGGATTGACTTATGAAGTAGATTTTGATACTTTTAGAGAATTGGTCAGTAAAATATTTAAAAAATATAAAATTGAAAGAGTAAATACTCCTAATGAATATTTTCAGGATTCTAATGTTACTCCCGAATACATCAATTTCAACAATAATAAAGAACCTGAAAAAGAAGATCCCGAGCATAATGCTGAAGGAACTAAAACGGATGAGGAGTAATAATAATCTTACATCGTATTCCGTTAGTTTTGGTATTAACAGCATGTTATATTTTTAACAAATGTTAACTAAATATCATTAATAAGTTATTCTTAGTTATATTGTTTAAAAATCTATTTATATTAAAAAAATGATGCTTTTTTTGGTTTTTTTAAAACTTATTAACGAAAACGTTTGAATTTATAATGATTAGTTAAAATAATAACGCAGAAAGGGTTAAAGTAATTTATGTTTCCTAAATTTACACTTTAATACTTTAAAAATAATGCAAAAAACAATAAAAAAAGTAGGTGTTCTCACTTCTGGTGGTGATTCTCCCGGAATGAATGCTGCAATACGATCAGTAGTCAGGACTTGTGCTTATCACAATTTAGAGTGCGTTGGTATTTACAGAGGATATCAGGGAATGATTGAAGGTGATTTCATTGAAATGGGACCCAGAAGTGTAAATAACATTATAAATAAAGGAGGAACAATTTTAAAATCAGCGCGTTCCGCTGAATTTAGAACTCCGGAAGGAAGAAAGAAAGCCCACGATAACTTAGTAAAAGAAGGAATAGATGCTTTAGTGGTTATAGGTGGAGACGGAAGTTTTACAGGAGCTTTAATGTTCAATTCAGAATATGGTTTTCCGGTAATGGGAATTCCCGGAACTATTGATAATGATATTTTTGGAACCAGTCATACCTTAGGTTATGATACTGCTTTAAATACGGTAGTTGAAGCAATTGATAAAATCAGAGATACTGCCAGTTCACATAACCGCTTGTTTTTTGTAGAGGTAATGGGTAGAGATGCCGGACATATTGCCTTGAATGCAGGTATTGCCGGCGGAGCCGAAGAAATCTTAATACCTGAAGAAGATTTAGGTTTAGATCGTCTGCTGGAATCTCTTCAAAAAAGTAAAGCTTCAGGAAAATCATCCAGTATCGTTGTAATTGCCGAAGGAGATAAAATAGGTAAAAACGTATTCGAATTAAAAGATTATGTAGATGCTAATTTACCTGAATATGATGTGAGAGTTTCAGTATTAGGTCATATGCAGCGTGGTGGCGCTCCATCTTGTTTTGACAGGGTACTTGCCAGCCGTTTGGGAGTAAAAGCGGTAGAATCGTTATTAGACGGAGTATCTAATTTTATGGTAGGATTAAAAAATGATAGCGTAAATCTGACTCCATTAGTACAGGCAATAAAGGGAAAATCAGAAATTGACAGAGAATTATTGAGAGTTTCTGATATTATAACAACTTAATAAAATTTGTAGCAAAATTAATTATTAAATTTGCACAAGTTTTTTCATTCGAATAATAAATAATAAATAAAAATAGAAATGTCAAAAGTAAAATTAGGAATAAACGGTTTTGGAAGAATCGGAAGAATTGTTTTTAGAGAGTCTTTCAACAGAGACAATGTAGAAGTAGTTGCAATCAACGACTTATTAGATGTAGATCACTTAGCTTACTTATTAAAATATGATTCTGTTCACGGTCGTTTTGATGGAGATGTAGAAGTAAAAGAAGGAAAATTATATGTAAACGGAAGAAACATTCGTATCACTGCTGAAAGAAATCCAGCTGATTTGAAATGGAACGAAGTTGATGTTGATGTAGTTGCTGAATGTACTGGTATTTTTACAACTATTGATACAGCAAGTGAGCACTTAAAAGGTGGTGCTAAAAAAGTAATTATCTCTGCTCCTTCTGCTGATGCTCCAATGTTTGTAATGGGAGTAAACCATGAAACTGCAAAAGCTTCTGATTTAGTTGTTTCTAATGCTTCTTGTACTACTAACTGTTTAGCTCCTTTAGCTAAAGTTATCAATGATAATTTTGGAATTGTTGAAGGTTTAATGACTACAGTTCACGCTACTACTTCAACTCAGATGACTGCTGATGGTCCTTCAAGAAAAGACTGGAGAGGTGGACGTGCTGCTGCTATCAACATCATCCCATCTTCTACAGGTGCTGCTAAAGCTGTTGGAAAAGTAATTCCTTCATTGAATGGAAAATTAACAGGTATGGCTTTCCGTGTTCCTACTGCTGACGTTTCTACAGTAGATTTAACTGTAAAATTAGCCAAAGAAACTTCTTATGAAGAAATCATGTCTGTATTGAAAAATGCTTCTGAGACTTCATTAAAAGGAATTATGGGGTATACTGAAGATGCTGTTGTTTCTCAGGATTTTATTTCTGATAAAAGAACTTCTATCATTGATGCTACTGCAGGAATTGGTTTGAACTCTACTTTCTTTAAATTAGTTTCCTGGTATGATAACGAATACGGTTACTCTAGTAAACTAATTGATTTATCAGTTCATATCGCTGGTTTAAAATAATATTTTACAATTTTATAAAATCCCGTTCGATGCGTCGAACGGGATTTTCTTATTTTATACCTTTGATTAATGTGAAAATCACATTTTTAAATTAAAGAAAACTTCATCTAAAAACTAAAAAAATGAAATTAATAGTTGATAGTGGTTCTACTAAAGCCGATTGGATTGCAATAGATGACCATGGAAAAATATTGTTTACTACTCAAACTTTAGGTTTGAATCCGGAAATCCTGGAAGGAGATCAGATAATTTCCCGTTTAGATGAACGATTTGATATCCAGCAAAGTAAAAAAAGCGCTACTCATCTGTTTTTTTATGGAGCAGGCTGCGGAACAGACAGAATGAAAAGAAGCTTATCTGCTGTTTTTCAGGATTATTTTCCCCATGCCAAAATAGTAGTAGAAGAAGATACGTATGCAGCAGTATATGCAACTACTCCAAAAGATCAGCAAGCCATTGTTTGTATTTTAGGGACAGGCTCTAATTGCAGTTATTTTGACGGAAAGGAATTGCATCAAAAAGTTCAATCATTAGGCTATATTGTTATGGATGATTGTAGTGGAAATGTTTTTGGTAAGGAACTTATCAGAAAATATTATTTTAATAAAATGCCTCAGGAATTAGCCGTTGAATTCGAAAAGGAATTTAATGTTGATCCTGATTTTATTAAAAATAAATTGTATAAAGAAGAAAATCCAAATGCCTATTTAGCCACTTTTGCAAAGTTCTTAATTAAGCATAAAGACACTTCGTTTTGTCAAAAAATTATTCGCAAAGCAATGAAGTCTTTTATCAAAAATTATATTATGCAATATGAAAACTGCAGCGATGTACCAGTGCATTTTGTGGGGTCTATTGCTTATTATTTAAAAGACGAATTGCAACTGGCTTTTGATAAATATGATTTAGAATTAGGAAATGTTTTAAGAAGACCGATAGACGGATTAATTTCTTACCATATTGCTAACAAATAGATTTTATGGAAATTGCTATTATTTCACACGATGGTAAAAAAGTTGACATGGTTCAATTTTTAAATAAAAACAAAGATGTTTTATCCCGGGAAAGCATCCAGCTGATTGCTACAGGTACTACAGGAGGAAGAGCTGAAAAAGCTGGTTTTAATGTAATCAAAATGCTTTCAGGTCCAATAGGAGGAGATGCTCAGATTGCTGCCAGAGTAGCGGAAGGAAAGACGAATATGGTTTTCTTTTTTAAAGACCCTTTAGCAAGTCATCCACACGAACCAGATGTTAGTATGCTCGTTCGTGTGTGTGATGTACATAATGTGCCGTTAGCGACTAATGAAGCTACTGCTCAATTGTTATTAGATGCAATTTCGACTAGATTGTAGCAATAACAGAAATCTCAATATTTACATTTTTTGGTAAACATGCCACCTGAACCGTTTCACGAGCTGGAGCGGTTTTTTCGTTAAAATAAGAACCATACACGGTATTGATAGCTCCAAAATCATTCATGTTTTGGATAAAAATGCTTGACTTAACTACGTTTTCAAAAGTCATTCCTGCGGCTTCTAATATGGCTTTCAGGTTTTCCATAACCTGGGTAGTCTCAGCCTCAATAGTTTCAGTTATTAATGTTCCATTAACCGGATTTATTGCAATTTGCCCGGAAACATAAAGTGTATTTCCTGTAAGTACAGCCTGATTGTACGGGCCTATTGGTGCCGGTGCTTTTTCAGTAAAAATTATTTTTTTCATGATAATAGTATTTTAGATATGAAACAAATAGTTGTTCTTGAAGAGAAATTAACGATTATTGAAGTTGCGTTTTTCCCACTTAATATCGCTTAATATACCTGATTTAATTCCGATAAAGAAATTCCAGTTGGCATTATTACCAAAAGGCATCCAGTTTAAACTCATTCGCCAGCTGGCTAAGTCGCGTTCAAATCGTAACTGTGTATAAGTAACCCCTTTTTGAACAAAATCATACCCTGTAGAAACTCCTACTTTCCATTTCGGTGTTAAATCGGTATTAGCAGATATCATCAGAGAGTTACCGGTAATCTTATTTTCTCTGTTGTTATTTCCATAAGTAAAGGAATAGGCAAAAGTCATATCCCATGGAATTTTAGATCTGAAAAATTCAGAAATAGTATCTTCTCCTTCTTCTTCACTGCCATCAAACATGCTTTTTCTGTTGTCTGTTAAATCGGTTGCTGTTCCGAATAAATCGTCTTCACGACCACCATTCCGGGCTGTCTGATCTGTTTTTTTATTATTCTTATCATCACCATCTTTACTGGATAAAGCATAGTTTAAAGTGATGTTAGCGCTAGTCATTCTAAACAAACTTCCGCCATTATCAATATTAAATGTATTAATTCTTCTGCCTGAATTATCAATTGCATAAGGATCTAATGTAGCTGCAAAGTTGGCGTTCAATTTGTTTTCAAAAAATTGTGCTCCCGTACTGACTCTCACTGGCGACCATGCTAATGTAGTGACACCATCGGCATCTAAATTATAGCTGGTAGAAAGGTTTAGGTTGTTTAACAGCATCACTTTTTTCGGTTCTGTTTTAGTTGAATCCTTATCAGTTACCTTTGCTTCAAAAGTATTACTGATACTTATTCCCATGATATTTGAATTTGCTAATCCCGGTGCACCAAAAATACCGCCTTCGAATCGGGTGTATCGCTGATCCATAGTTCCACTTGCATCTGAAGCATAGGTATCATAGTATTTTTCAAAGCTGGGTGTGTATGCATAGGATATCGATGGTCGCATTACGTGGCGGATAGCCTGAATTTTTTTGTTTTCTCCAAAATTAAAAGTACCGTAAACAGTAGTTCCTAAGCTGGCTGAGAAATTATAAGTTCTAAAGGCATCAAAACCATTTACAGTAGTATTTACCACAGTATTCTGATTTGGGTCATAAGCTTTACGAATGGTTTTTGTATACCATATTTCTTCATAATTTACCGATGTTGAAGCACTGAAATATTTAAAAATTTTAAAGTTAGTGCTTAACGGAATGCTGTGCTGAAATCCTATTTGTGCATCTTTAAACATTTCGGGTTTGAAAAATAACGAATCAGTAGTGGTGATGTAATTTCGACCGTTTAAGTTATACTGCAGGTTGATGTTTTTAAAGAATCCTTTCTTTACTCCGTCTTTCCCAACAAATGGATAGATTCTGTCCAGACTGAATTGCAATGTTGGCAACGTCATGTTGATGGATTCTGTCTGAGTATTTTGTGAATGAGTTGCTGTTAATGATAAACGAGCCTGAGGGATAATATTAAACGTTTTAGAGTAAGAAATAGAAGAACTTAATGTATTGTTTAACGATGAACCTATGTTTGACTGATTAATCGATTGTTGGAAATACTTACTGCTTCCTAAGTTAACAGAAGCAGAAAAACTTGAATTGGGATTTGCTTTTGTATCTCTGGAATGAGACCATTGAATATTGTAAATGTTTTGCTTGGAATAATCCGGATAACCTCTTTCACTATTAATCAGATTCTCAAAGCGAACATTTACGTTTCCTCTGAATTTATATCTTTTGGCATAAGAAGATTCAAATCGCATACCATAACTACCATTAGTGTAATAATCGCCTAATACTGTTAAATCATAATGATCGCTTAAAGCAAAATAATATCCTCCGTTCTGCAAAGAAAATCCGCGGAGATTAGAATCATTATAGCTGGGTAATATCAAACCGGAAACACTGGTTTCTTTATTCATGGGAAAAAAAGCAAAGGGCAGTGCTATAGGGGTAGGAACATCTGCAATAACAAGATTTGTTAATCCTGTAATCACTTTTTTGCCCGGAATAAATTTTACTTTTGATGTTCTGAAATAATATTCGGGATTTTCTTTATTAGTGGAAGTTGTAAAACGGGCACCCTTTAAAAAGTAAACAGAATCATTTTCTTTTTTTGTGATAGAGGCTTTTACATTAAATTCTCCCTGATCTGTTTTAGAGTTCCAGATTAAAGCTTTTTTAGTTTTAAAATTAAAACGTATCGAATCGGGTTCTATAATATTTGTTCCCTGTTTAAAATTTGGATATTGTGTGTATTTACCTGCTGAATCTTTAATTCTTCCCGCATAGACTTCGTTTTTTTCATAATCCAGAATGATTTTGCCTGATTTTAATTCAATATCCTGATAATAAAGTTCGGCATTGTCATACAAGGTAATCAGTTTGTTTTTCTGATCAATTTTAGCATATTGATCAGCTTTGTATTTCACTTTTCCATCCAGAAAAGCTTTTTTGGGTTTTATACTGTCTTTTTTAATACTGTCATTTTCTTTTTTGATAGTGTCAGTACTAATTACCGTGTTTTTTTTAATAGTGTCAGTTGCTTTGTTTTGCTGCTTGGCAACAATGCCTTTTGTTGTTTTAATATCTTGTGAATATATGCTGGACACCCCAAATGTGAGGGAAATTGATAATAAAACGATATGAAATAAGTTTGTATGCAAAGGTATAAATGCTATTTTTGTAAAATTATGGCTTGTTTTTTGAGTTGTCAAACTTACAGATTATTTTTCGTCAAAAATAGTCAAATACAAAATTTATAAGCATAGTGTTTTTAATTAAATTAACTTTTAAAAATGAAATTTAATAGCAGGAACTTTTTTTTTATAACAATTTTAATGTTGTCAGGATTCAGTTCCGTTTTTTCTCAGAATAATAAAGTTTTTACAATCATTTTAGATGCAGGACACGGAGGGAAAGATCCCGGAAATTCTTATCACGGTTTTGTAGAAAAAAAAATAGCTCTTAAAACCGTTTTAAAAATTGGTGATTTTCTGGAAAAAGAAAAAGGAATTAAAGTCATTTATACCCGAACCTCTGATGTATTTGTTGAACTGGCAGACCGCCCTAAGGTGGCAAATAATGCAAAAGCTGATTTATTCGTGTCTGTCCATTGTAATTCCGTTAAAAACGAAGGACCACATGGTACAGAAACTTTTGTGATGGGATTATCACGATATGATATGAATCTGGAGGTGGCCAAAAACGAAAATTCAGTTATTCTGCTTGAGAAAGATTATAAAACAAAATATCAGGGTTTTGATCCTAAAAAACCTGAAACATTGATAGGACTGACTATGGTTCAGGAAGAAAATCTAAATAACAGTATCAGTCTGGCATCAGGTATACAGAATAATTTCACAAAAAAATTAAAGCGAAATTCAAGAGGTGTAAAACAACAGCCTTTGTGGGTTTTAGATGCAGCTTATATGCCCAGTGTTTTGATAGAGTTGGGTTTTTTGTCTAATAAAACTGAGGGACAGTTTTTAAATTCAGAAGAAGGACAAACTAAGATGGCGAAACAAATTGCCGATGCAATTCTAAATTACAAGCGTCAAAATTATGGAACAGCGGAATCAGCTTATACTGCAAATGATAAAACTGCTGATAAAAAGGACGCTGATTTATCAGCCGATTTATATAAAATACAACTTTTAGCAAGTTCGAGAAAAATAAAATTGGAACCAGGCAATTTTAAAGGATTAAAAAATGTATCTTATGAGTTTTCAAATAAGCTGTATAAATATATGTTTGGAGCAACTTCAGATTTTGCAGAAGCAAAAAAAAAGCAATTAGAAGCACGTAACGCAGGATATTTAAAAGCATTTATCGTCAGGGTAAAAAAATAGTTGGATTAGATTTAACAGATAAAAAAATAAAAGATTTTGGAATTAATAGTTAAAATTAAAAAAGTCACCGCAGTAATAATATTAATATTAGTATATAATTCAGTATATAGTCAGTCAGATGTTTTTAAAGTTACACTAGATGCAGGTCATGGAGATCACGATTTTGGAGCTTCTTATCATGGTTATGTAGAAAAAAACATTGCTTTGGCAGTTGTGTTAAAAGTGGGTAAAATTCTGGAATCCACTCCTAAAATAGATGTAATTTATACCCGAAAAACAGATGTCTTTATTGATTTAGTTGAAAGAGCTAATATTGCTAACAGAGCAAACGCTAATATTTTTGTTTCCATTCACTGTAATGCCAACAGGAATACTTCGGCTGACGGTACGGAAACATATGTGATGGGGATGACGAAGATTGCTTCAAACCTTGAAGCATCTAAAAAGGAAAACTCTGTTATTACCTTGGAGAAAGACTATAAAAGAAAGTATGAAGGTTTTGATCCTAATTCTCCGGAAACTATGATTGGTTTTACCTTGATGCAGGAAGAATATTTAGATAACAGTATTTCATTAGCCAGTAAGGTAGAAGGTCAGTTTGCCAGTTTAGGAAAAAAAATAAGAGGCGGTGGTGTAAAACAAGCTCCTTTTATGGTTCTTCATAAGGCTTATATGCCAAGAATTCTTATCGAAATGGGCTTTATTTCGAATCCTGCCGAAGGAAGAATATTGGCTTCTGAAGAAGGACAGAATGAGATAGCAAGAGCGATTGCTGATGCAATTATTAGTTATAAAAACGAATATTTTGGCTCAGGAGAGTTGGAACCAGCGGTAAAACCTTCGCAAAAAATGGTTGAAACTACAGCTCCGGAAGCAGCAGCTCCTAAAAAAGAAACTGTAGTTGAGGCAAAGAAAGATGTTGTTTTTAAAGTACAATTAGCTCTTTCGAGTAAAAAAATAGCATTAGTTCCTAAAAATTTTAAAGGATTAAAAGATTTATCTATTGAGCCAATTGGTAAAAATTATAAGTATTTTTACGGTCAAACCAGTGATTATGAGACTTCAAGAGAGTTGTTAGCCGAAGCGAAAGCTAAGGGGTTCAGTTCAGCATTTTTAGTAGCATATAAAGATGGAGTTAAAATAGATATTCAGGAAGCAATTAAATAACGTCAGGTTTTAATATTTATATTAAATTTGCATTAAATACTTATATTTTGAAACTAACAAGAGAAATTAAAACAGCAATTTTAGTAATTGCATCTATATTATTATTTATTTGGGGATATAGTTTCTTAAAAGGGAAAGATCTTTTTAATACCTATACCACGCTATATGTACAATATAACAGTGTAGAAGGCTTAGCTCCCTCAGCAGCCGTTACTTTAAACGGTTTGGTTATTGGTAAGGTAGAACAGATTACAATTAATCCTAATGATGGAAAGTTATTAGTAGAATTGCAAATTAAAACCGATTTTCCTATTTCAAAATCCAGTCGTGCTGTTATTTATGAGCCAGGATTTATAGGAGGAAAGCAAATTTTAATCGAGCCAAATTTTAATGATAAAACGGTTGTAGAACAAGGTGATATGCTGGCAGGAAACGTTCAGTTAGGAATGACAGAATCCTTAAGCAAAAAATTAGTTCCACTTCAGGATAAATTAGAAAAAGTATTAACGAATATTGATACGTTAGTTACCGGAATTAATACTGTTTTAGATCAGCAAACCCAAAAAGATTTAAAGAAAACCATAGCTGAGTTAAGTAAAACAATGGAGCAATTTCATCAGGCTTCTGCGGGAATGAATTCTTTAATTACAGAAAATAAAACTCAAATTAACTCAGCCGTTTCTAACTTTAATAAAATGTCGGGTAATTTTGCTAAAATATCCGATTCTTTAAATAAAGCTGATATGGGAAAAACAGTTAAAAGTTTGAATACCACATTAGCTAAAGTCAATGTGATTATGACAGATTTAGAATCCGGAAACGGAAGTATGGGGAAATTATTAAAAGACGAGGCTTTTTATAATAATCTTACCAAAACTACTAAAGAATTAGAATTATTGCTTCAGGATGTTCGACTGTATCCTACAAGATACATTAACGTTTCTCTTTTTGGAAAGAAAAACAAGCCTTACAAAGCTCCTGTAGATACAGTTTCTGATAGTAAATAATAACAAAATATGAGTTTTTTAGACAATATATTATTTGCAATAATTTTAATTATTAGTTTCGGCTATTTTATTTCCAATATTAAAAAAATCTATCGCAATGTAAATTTAGGAATTGATATTGACAGAAAAGACAATTCAAAACAGAGATGGAAAAACATGGCGATGATTGCTTTAGGGCAGTCTAAGATGGTTAAAAGACCTGTTGCAGGTGTTCTTCACATCATAGTTTATGCAGGTTTTGTAATTATAAATATTGAATTGCTCGAAATCATTATTGATGGATTATTTGGAACTCACAGGATTTTTGCTCCTTTTTTAGGTGGCTTCTATGATGTATTAATAGCATCTTTCGAAATATTAGCCTTACTGGTTATTGTTGCAGTAACGGTATTTTGGATTAGAAGAAATGTAATCAAATTAAAGCGTTTTATAAATCCTGATTTGAAAGGATTTCCTAAAAATGATGCTAATTACATTTTGTATTTTGAAACAATATTAATGTTTTTGTTTCTTTTTATGAACGCTTCTGATTTGCATTTACAGCATGTTCCCGGAGGTTATTCTCATTTTGTTAAAGCAGGTTCCTTTCCGGTAAGCCAGTTTCTTGCGCCATTATTCAACGGTGTCAACAGTGATTTAGTAGCATTGTTTTATGAACTATTCTGGTGGTTACATATTGTCGGGATTCTGATATTTATGAACTATTTGTATTTCTCCAAACATCTTCATATCCTTTTAGCGTTCCCAAACACTTATTTTGCCGATTTGAATCCGCTTGGGAAATTTGATAACTTAGAATCAGTTACTAAAGAAGTGAAAATGATGATGGATCCTAACGCAGATCCGTTTGCAGCTCCGGCCGCAGCAGAAGGTGAGGTTCCGGCTAAATTTGGAGCCAGTGATGTTCAGGATTTAAACTGGGTACAATTGTTAAATGCGTATACTTGTACAGAATGCGGCAGATGTACTTCTGCGTGTCCGGCCAATATTACGGGTAAAAAACTATCACCTCGTAAAATTATGATGGACACCCGTGACAGGATGGAGGAAGTAGGTAAAAATATAGATGCTAATAAAGGCGTTTTTGTTCCGGATAATAAAACATTATTAAACGATTACATAACTCCCGAAGAACTTTGGGCCTGCACTTCCTGTAATGCCTGTGTGGAAGAATGTCCCGTAAGTATTAGTCCGTTATCGATTATTATGGATATGCGTCGTTATTTAGTAATGGAACAAAGTGCTGCGCCAGCTACACTAAATGCGATGATGACGAATGTTGAAAATAACGGAGCACCGTGGCCGTACAATCAGCAAGACCGATTGAACTGGAAAAACGAAATATAGTTAAATTGTTTATTCGGTAAAAACGTCTAACCGATTAAACCATTAACAAATCAACGATTAAACAGAAAGAAATGTCAGAAAATTTAATAGTACCTACAATGGCAGAAATGCTCGCCCAAGGAAAACAACCTGAAGTTTTGTTTTGGGTAGGTTGTGCGGGAAGTTTTGACGATAGAGCTAAAAAAATAACGAAAGCATTTGTACGTATTTTAAACAATGCCAGTGTTTCCTTTGCAGTACTTGGAACCGAAGAAAGTTGTACCGGAGATCCGGCCAAAAGAACCGGAAATGAGTTCTTATTTCAAATGCAGGCCATGATGAATATCGAGGTTTTAAATGCATATGAAGCCAAAAAAATTGTTACTGCCTGTCCGCATTGTTTTAATACTTTAAAAAATGAATATCCTGAATTGGGCGGTAAATATGAAGTCATTCATCATACCGAATTTTTAAAATCGTTATTGGATGATGGCAGATTAGCTGTTGAAGGAGGTCAATTTAAAGGTAAAAAAATTACTTTTCATGATCCCTGTTATTTAGGCAGAGCCAATAAAATATATGAAGCACCCCGTAATTTAATTGAAAAATTAGATGTGGAATTGGTAGAAATGAAACGTTCCAGAGCTAATGGATTGTGTTGTGGAGCCGGTGGAGCGCAAATGTTTAAAGATGCCGAAAAAGGGAATAAAGAAGTGAATGTAGAAAGAACCGAAGACGCTCTTGAAACCGCACCGGATATTATTGCTACAGGATGTCCGTTTTGTAATACTATGATGACTGACGGAATTAAAAATAAAGAAAAAGAAGGCGAAGTAAAGGTGATGGATATTGCCGAACTGATCGCTAATGCACAGGATTTGTAAAGGGAGTTTCTGATTTACTAAAAATCTAAAATCAACAATTTAAAATCTAAAATCAAAATGTACGTACCATTTGAAAATTTACCCGAAGAATCCAGAATCTGGATTTATCAATCTAATAGAAAATTTTCGGATGCCGAGTTTTCTGAAATTGAAAAAGATTTACAACAGTTCCTCGAAAACTGGGCTGCTCACGGAACTAGTTTGGAAGCTTCTTATCAGCTAAAATACAATCGTTTTATAATTATTGCAGTCAATCAGGAGGTACAGCTTGCTACAGGTTGCTCTATTGATGCTTCTGTAGCTTTTATTCAAAGCCTGGAGCAAAAATATCAGGTTGATTTGCTGGATAAAATGAATGTCACGTTCAAATTAGGAGAACACATTGCGCATAAACCTTTAATTGATTTTAAAAAAATGGTTAAAGATAAAGCAGTGACCGGAAACACCATTGTTTTTAATAACCTGATTAATACGATACAAGAGTATAATGAGTCTTGGGAAGTTCCCGCAATTGACAGTTGGCACAGTAGATTTTTTTAATAAAATAAGAAGGAGGAAAATTTTTCTCCTTTTTTTATGCTTTGTTTTTGCAGTATTAATAGTTAGTTTTAACTTAATTTAACTCTTTTTTAGTCCTTTTTGAGTATTTTCGTAGTACTAAATTTTATACATGAAAATAGCAATAGTTTGTTATCCTACCTTTGGAGGAAGTGGTGTTGTCGCTACTGAATTAGGTTTAGAATTAGCCCGTTTGGGACATGAAGTTCATTTTATTACCTATAGCCAGCCAGTGCGTTTGGCATTATTGAATCCCAATGTTCATTATCACGAAGTAAATGTTCCTGAATATCCTTTATTTCATTATCAGCCGTATGAATTAGCTTTATCAAGTAAATTAGTTGATATGGTTAAACTTTATAAAATTGATGTCCTGCATGTGCATTATGCCATCCCACACGCTTATGCGGGGTATATGGCGAAGCAAATGCTTAAAAATGAAGGAATCGAAATACCAATGATCACGACTCTTCACGGAACTGATATCACTCTGGTAGGAAATCATCCGCATTATAAACCGGCAGTAAGTTTTAGTATCAACAAATCAGATGTAGTGACTTCCGTGTCCCAAAGTTTAAAAGACGATACCTATAAGTTGTTTAATATTAAAAGAGATATTCATGTAATTCCTAATTTTATAGAATTAGAAAAAAACAATATAGAGTATAATGTTCCTTGCCAGCGAACGCTTATAGCCAAACCTGAAGAACGAATTATTACTCACATTTCTAACTTTAGAAAAGTAAAAAGAATACCGGATATTATTAGAATATTTGATAAAATACAACAAAACATCCCGGCTAAATTACTAATGGTGGGTGATGGTCCGGAGAAAGAAAAAGCCGAAATTTTATGTCAGGAACTGGGGATATTAGATAAAGTAATCTTTTTTGGAAACAGTAATGAAATCGACAAACTGTTAAGCAATTCCGATTTGTTTTTATTACCATCAGAGACGGAGAGTTTTGGATTAGCTGCCTTAGAAGCTATGGCTTGGGGAGTTCCTGTTATTTCCAGTAATTCAGGTGGTTTACCGGAGGTGAATTTTGAAGGAGTTTCAGGGTATTTAAGCAAAGTAGGAAATATTGATGAAATGGCTCAAAATGCATTAAAAATTCTGAAAGATGATGCCGTTTTAGCTCAATTTAAAGAAAATGCTTTATCAGTAGCCAAAAAATTTGATATCAAACATATTTTACCTTTGTATATTGATATTTACGATAAAGCAATAAAAAAGTATAATAAAAAGACGAAACATTCCAGTAAGCCTTCATAATAAAATAGTCATATAAATGAAAAATATTCTTCTTTTATCAGCCCTTGCTTTAGTATTATTTTCCTGCGGAACAAGTAAGAAAACAAATAGTTACGCTAACCGTATGTATGAGGTTTTGCTGCAACAGAATGATGGAGGCGGGAACATTCATTTTTATGAAATTCTTTCCGAAGCTGATGAGATTAAAATGTTGTTACATGATGAAAAACTAAAGAGAAAGATAAATGCTGCTGATGTACAACAATCTAATTTTGTGATTTTAAATATGGGTGAAAAGCCTACATCAGGATATGCAATAGCAATTGACAGCGTTATCGAAACCGATGAAAATATTGTAATAAAAGTACGTGAAATAAATCCTGATCCAAATGCGATGCTAATGCAGGTTATTACTTATCCTTATACAGTTGTAAAAATTAACTCGAAGAAGAAAATTATTATAAAGTAATTTTTTAGATAGTTATCAGGAATACTCAGATACATTAACTACCAATTTATTGATTTTTCAAAATTAACAAATGTCACGGAGTTAAATTTGTAAAAAAATATAACGTGGAATTAAAGTTCAATTCCACGTTACATAAAAAAGCAACAATTTTATAAATACCTGGGTTGCAACGAAAATATATTATTTATCGAAACCTGATATTTGCCCTTTAACTTCAAATCTTTGCTGTAATGTTTCATTCGAATCATCAGGCAGTTTTCCTCCCACAGAAATAGTAAACCATCCGGGTTCAACTACGCGTTGTCCTTCTTTATTTATCAGGGAAAGTTGTCTGGGACTGATTGTAAAATGAACTGTTTTTGTTTCTCCACTTTTAAGGTGAATGCGTTCGAAACCTTCTAATTGCCATATTGGTCGGGGAGTAGAAGCTTTTTCATCTTTAAGATACAGTTCAGCTACTTCATCACCATCATACGTTCCTGTATTAGTTATGTCAACAGATACTTTAAAATCTTTTTCAGGGTTATTCATTTTTGGAACTTGCAAGTTGCTGTATTTAAAAGAGGTATAACTTAATCCAAAACCAAAAGGATACAATGGTTTTTTGTTAAAATAACGATAAGTACGGCCTTTCATGTCATAATTTTCGAAATCAGGAAGCTGGTCAGCCGATTTGTAATAAGTAACTGCTAATCGTCCAGCAGGATTATAATCACCAAAAATTACATCGGCAATTGCATTTCCGCCCTGTTGTCCGGGATATCCGGCGGTAAGGATTGCAGGAACATTATCGTTTGCCCAGTTAATAGACAGAGCACTTCCGTTTATCAGTACTAGAACCACCGGCTTTTTTGTAGCAACCATCGCCTTCATTAGTTCTCTTTGATTAACAGGCAGGTCAAGACTGGTACGGTCTCCGCCTGCAAACCCATCAGCTTCAACTTTCATTTCTTCACCTTCTAAGCGTTCATTCAATCCCAAAACTAATACTATAGCATCCGCCTGGTTAGCAACATCCGTAGCCTGCTGAATTAAATTTTCTTCTGGTTCTGCCCATAAAAGCTGAGCAATAGCATCACCATAGAAATTCTGGTATTTTACTTCTATTTTGTATTTTTTTCCTGCTTCTAGTGCTATTTTTTGAGCACGAATACGGGGATGGTGATTGTTTTTTCCACCGCTAGTTTCTCCTCCTTCAATGTTTACAGTCATATAAGGTTTTGACCATTCAGATATACTGTAAGTTCCGGTTTTTGGTGCTACAATATATCCCGTCCATTTTACACTGTAATTACCCATTTTCATGCGTGGGTCAGGAGTATTTATATCCCAGTGAAAATCGATATTATCATCTGTACGGCTAAAAAGAGGTTTTCCTTCCCATTCTTTATTGTCAAAATAATGAGCTGTTAAACCCTGTTTACCGTTTTCATTTTGAAAATAAACTGATGGAATCACTTTCATTTCAGGAACTCCTTTAGCTAAATCGGTTCCTTTGGCATAAAGCACTTTTGCATTGGGTTCTAATTTGTTTTTAATGCCTTTTAATACGGTGACAGGATTGCTTGGAATACCACTGTAATTGCCCCATAAAGATTGAACATCATCAGCATTTGGACCAATAACGGCAACCGTTTTTATTTTTTTAGAAAGAGGAAGTGTCTGATTCTGATTTTTTAATAAAACAATACTTTTCTGAGAAGCCACTCTGGCAAGATAATCGTGTGCAGGACTGTTGTTGACAGCATACGGAATCTGAGCATATTTTACCCTGTCTTCCGGATCAAACATACCCAGCTTAAAGCGGGCAGTAAAAAGACGTTTTAACGTAATATCAATGTCAGCTTCAGTAAGTAATTTAAGATCTAGTGCTTTTTTTAAGTCTTTAAAACTACTTCCACATTCTAAGTCTAATCCGTTTTTTACGGCTAATGCCGATGCCGATGCTGCATCATTAGTAATTTTATGGTATTTCCAGATATCGGTAACAGCACCACAATCAGATACAATGTATCCATTAAAGCCCCAGTCTTTTCGAAGAATATTAAATAAAAACGGACTCGCACTGGCAGATTCTCCTCTAAAACGGTTATACGCACCCATGATCGAGTACACATGTCCTTCTTTTACCAGAGTACGAAATGCCGGAAGGTAAGTTTCATATAGATCAATGTCGCTGGTTTCAGCATTAAAATGATGGCGTGATGGTTCAGGGCCAGAATGAACGGCATAATGTTTAGCCGTTGCAATTACTTTTAGATACTTAGAGTCGGTGTCCTGCAAACCATTTACAAAATTTAGTCCAAGTTGTCCCGTCAGGTAAGGATCTTCTCCATAAGTTTCATGTCCGCGACCCCAGCGAGGATCACGGAATATATTGATATTGGGTGACCAGAAAGTCAATCCCTGATACATACCATGTTGTCCATTTCTTAAATATTCGTGGTGTTTGGCGCGCGCTTGATCCGAAATGACAGTGGCAACGTCTAAAATTAACTGTCGATCCCACGAAGATGCAATAGAAATAGATTGTGGAAAAACAGTGGCATAACCAGCACGGGCAACTCCATGTAAGGCTTCATTCCACCAATTGTATTGCGGGACATCAAGACGGTCAATTGCCGGTGAAGAATCCATTAACTGACTTATTTTTTCATCAATAGTCATTCTCGACACTAAGTCATTTACTCTTTGTTCAATTGGTAAATCCGGATTCTTATAAGGAAATTGTTTTTGTGCAAAGGTGCTTAGTGTTAAAAGACTAAATAATAACACCCCAATATGTGTTTTTGTCATTAATTTTTGGTTTAAAGGTTTTAGTTATATGAAAATATAAAATTTAATTACTGATGTAACAAATTTAGTTTTTAAAATATTCTCTGGATTGGGTTAAATAACTATTTTACAGGTGAAGTAAAGCTTTTCGTTATGTTTGAACTATTGACACATATTAAAATGGAGACAAAATGCTATTTAAAGGGTGGTAAATTGCTAGCAGGAAGTCATGATTTATGTTCCAAAAGTAAATTTGATACATTTGTACATCCGGTAATAAAAAATAATAAATTTTGAAAAAAAAAATACTTCTTACTTTATTGTATCTGATTATGGAGAATTGTTTGGCTCAGCCTGTCGGAGTTTTAAAACATTTTTCTCATGATGTAAAGTTGAGTCAGTCAAATATTCTCGAGATTCAGCAAGATTCTAAAGGATTTATTTGGTTGGGAACTTATAATGGTCTGATAAGGTATGACGGTAATAATTTTCAAAATTTTGAAGTGGTTCAAAAAGGAAGACTAAACTTGGCTTCTAATCGTGTTTCCAGTTTTAAATTTGATAAAAAAGGCAGAATTTGGATAAAATCTGAAAAAGAGGAAGTGTATTATTTTGATACTGCAACTCTTAGTTATCATTTTCCATTAGAAGAAAAAAATAATGCGTTTTCAAAATATTCCATTGTTGATTATAAAGTAATGCCTTCAGGAAGAGTATGGTTATCTTCTCAAAACAGTAGTAATTTGATTGTTTTAGAACCCAATAATGAAAAAAGAATCATTTTATTTAATTCCTCTAAACTTAAGGGAACAAGAATTCAGGAAATATTTGAAGATGCCATGGGAACTACATGGTTCTTAACAAAATATGGTATTTGCAGGTTAAAGAAAACAGAGATTCATCCTGAATATATGTTTTTTAATATGACCGGGCTTTCGGGAAAATCATATTCAATCAATACTGTAATGGAATTAAATGATGAATTATGGTTTGGGGGTACTAATGGAAAATTGATACGATATTCTAAAACCACAAGTACTTTTTTTGATGTTCAACTTCGTATTGATTCAAATATCACTAAAATTAAAGATGTTAAAGCTGCAAAAATTTTGATTTTTACAGCCTCTTCGGGAATTTATTATTACGATATAAAGTCAGGTAAATCAGTAATCTATAATAATAAAACGGTTGCCGGATTCCCTAATGGAAATATCAATTATATGGGGATAACCAATGAAAGAGAATTATGGTTTGATAACTCAGAATCGGGGATTTATCAGTTTAATTTAGAGACAAAAAAAGTAGCACACCTCCATAGTGATATAAGTGACCCTACGGCGGCTAAAGTAAAAAGAAAAACTTTTTTCCTTACCGGAGCTGATGGAACCATCTGGATTCAGCCTAATAGAGAGTCGTTGTCTTACTGGGATCAAAAACAAAATAAATTGCTTTCGATATCCCATTGTATAAAAGAATCTATTGATGAAGCTTCAGATGTTATGCACGCAACAGCATTTGATAATCAGGGAAACTTATGGTTTTGTTCTTTTAGAAAAGGATTGGATTTAATAATTTTTAATAATCCCGTTTTCTCTACACTGAAATCAGATTTGTCTAAACGTAAACAGAATAATAATGTAAGAGCTTTAATGGAGGACAAAAAGAAGAATTTATGGGTTGCCAGTCGTTCTCAGAAAATTACAATATTTGATTCTGATAAGAAAAAAATAGGATATTTAGGATCTGACGGAACTTTATCGGAAAACAGTCCCGGATGGGGAGCTGATATCTATACAATTTTTCAGGATAATAGCAGTAGAATATGGGTAGGAACCAGAGGAAATGGTTTATTTTGTTTGATACCAACAGAAAAACCGTTTAAATTTAAAGTGCTTCATTATACTTACAATGAATTAAATCCTTTCAGTATAAGTGCAAACGATATTTATAAAATTTTCCAGTCTGCTTCGGGTAAAATTTACCTGGCCACATGGGGAGGCGGGGTAAATCTTGTGCAGGAAACAAATCAAGGAATACGTTTTATTAATTACAGAAACATCTGGAAAAATTATCCTATAAAAATTGCTGATAGGGTACGCTCGATAGTGGAAGATAAGTATCAGCATTTATTTTTTGTTTCGTCGTATAATCTGTTTTCTTTTACAGAACAGAATAAAATTTCTGATAAATTAGAATTTAAAGAATTTCCTCAGGTTTCAGGCAATGATATTCTGGATATATTAGTGACTTCAGACAATAAATTACTGTTAGGAACTAATGGAAAAGGGATTCAGGTAGCTGATCTGAACAGGAAAAGGGAGCTGAATTTTCAAAATTTTGCTACAGAGAACGCTAATTTTCCTATGGATGAAGTCATAGGTATGCAGGAAGACAAGTCGGGCAAAATCTGGCTGATGGGGGACAATCAAATTGTTCGTTTTGATATTAAAAAAAATACAGCCGAAACATTTCCTAAAATAAAAGCACTTATTGAAAATGAAATTTTTTCAGAGGCAACAAAATGTCGTCTTGCTAATGGTCAGATTGTACTGGGGTATTCTGATGGTGCAATTTATTTCAATCCTGCCCATATTCCTTCTTTTGATTTTAAACCCTATTTGGCTATAACAGGATTTGCTGTTAATAATAAAGAACTCTATGAAATAAATCCTAAAAACCCTAAAAATCCGGATTTACTGAAAAAGGTTGTATTGGAACATGATCAGAATTTCTTAAGAATTCAGTTTGCTGCTTTAGATTATATCAAAAATGAGAATGTTGTTTATCAGTATAAGTTAGAAGGAATTGATAAAGAATGGAATTATATAAAAGGCGGACAATCCATAAATTATACTAATTTAGGAAGGGGGAAATATACACTTTTACTGTCTTCTACAAACAGCCATAATTTATGGGTAAATAATCAACGAGAAATAGAAATCACCATACGTCCTTCAATGTGGTGGACCAATTTTGCGTTTGTATGTTATTTTTTGATAGCTATCGGTCTTTTTATTTTGATAAGACGAATTTTTTTAACTATCATAAAATTACGCAACGATGTACAAATTGAACAGGAATTATCAGAGTTAAAACTAAGGTTTTTTACGGATATATCACATGAAATAAGAACACCGCTTACTATGATTACAGCGCCGTTAGAAAAAATGCTGTCAGATAAAACAATTTCCGATTCGGTTAAAATTCAGCTTCAGGGTATTGAACGGAACAGTAACAGACTTTTAAATCTGGTAAATCAAATTTTAGATTTAAGAAGAATTCAAAACAAAAGATTAGAAGTCTCTGAGATTAATGTAGTGGATTTTGTTTCGAACGTTTGTGAAAACTTTAGAGAAATGAGCTTACAGCAGAAAATACGATTAGAATTAAAAATCAAAGCTTCGGATTTGAAAGTGTGGGCTGATTCAGATAGTCTGGATAAAATTTTAGTAAATTTAATTTCAAATGCATTTAAATATTGTCATAAAAATGATGTAATTAAAGTAATTATTGGAGAAACCGATAAGCATATTTTTATAAAAGTCAAAGATAACGGACCGGGAATTAGTCCTGTACTTCAAAAACGACTATTCAGACGTTTTTCCAATTACAATGAAAACCCCAATAACCCCAGTACCGGAATTGGACTTTCGATAGTAAAAGATTTGGCGGATAAGCATAAAGCTACTATACTGGTAGATAGTGAACCTAATAAAGGAAGTTGTTTTCAGGTTTATTTTTTAAAAGGTTATGAGCATTTTAATCATGAGGCAGATCTTGTATTTCAGCAAACAGATAAAGGTTCATCAGAAGCAGCTAAATCAGAAAATAAAAATATACTTCCGGTATCAGTGGAAATGAACAAAAATAAACCATCAGGATTAATTGTGGAAGACGACCCGGAATTAAGAGCTTTTATTGTTTCGGTTTTAGAGTCAGATTATAGTATACATATCGCCGAAAATGGTATACAAGGACATTTAAAAGCAACAACATTGAATCCGGATTTTATCATTAGTGATATAATGATGCCCCAAATGGATGGGATAGAAATGCTAAAATTAATTAGAAATAATATTGCGACAAGTCACATTCCGGTAATTTTGCTTAGTGCTAAATCTTCTGTTGAAAGTAAATTAGAAGGAATGGAGTATGGAGCAGATGAGTATTTGACCAAACCATTTGAACTGAGTTATTTAAAAGCCAGAGTCAAAAATATTCTGGAACAACGAAAACGACTTCAGTTTTTATATTCTACAGGCAATATTACTGAAATTCCAATCGAAAAAACTTTACAGATTTCTAATCAGGATCACAAATTCATGTTTCAGGTAATCAAATTAGTAAAGGATAATATTTCTAAAACTGACTTTTCAGTTGAAGAATTAGGTAAATTGATGTGTATGTCACGGGCAAGTTTTTTTAATAAATTAAAAGATCTTACAGGAGTATCGCCTGTAGTATTTATTCGGGACATAAGATTAAATGAAGCTGCGGAGATGCTTAAAAAAGAAGACATGTTAATAAAAGAAATATGTTTTGAAGTAGGTTTTAATGATTTAAAATATTTTGGAAAATGTTTTAAATCCAAATTTAATTATACTCCGGCAGAGTACCGTCGTCTTTATAAATAATAGTTTTAGTTGTGTATTTTAGATAAATCCCCCTTGTTATTTATCAATTTACCTCCCCCGGTTTTTTGTTTTTTACAATTTAAAAACCTGAGTATTAAAACCACCCTTAATGAAAAGCAATTTGTCTACCGGACTGGGGTATACTTTCTTTAGTTTTACATTCAACCAAAAGGAATATCTGGTATCGATATTTCTTAAGAACTATTTGATTAAAAAGATTAATTATGAGATTACGACAACTGTTAGTGTTATTTAGTTTTACAATGTGTACTTTGAGTGCTAACGCTCAGGTATGGAATGCCGATTTAGGCAATGGAAAATATAAAAATCCAATTATCCATGTGGATTATTCTGATCCGGATGTATGCGCAGGCGATGATGGTTATTATATGACTGCTTCGAGTTTTAATAGCTCTCCCGGGCTGCCTATTCTTTATTCAAAGGATTTGGTCAATTGGAAATTAATTGGGTATGCCTTACAAGATCAGGTTCCCGTTGCACATTATCGAACCGTTCGTCATGGAGATGGTGTTTGGGCACCTTCTATCCGATATCATAAAGGAGAATATTTTATTTATTGGGGAGATCCTGATTTTGGGATTTACATGGTCAAAACTAAAAATCCTTCTGGTTCCTGGGAAGAACCTGTTTTGGTAAAAGAAGCCAAAGGAATTATTGATACCTGTCCGTTTTGGGATCAGGATGGAAAAGCTTATCTGTCCTATGCATTTGCAGGTAGCAGGGCAAATGTAAAAACAGTTTTAATGTTGTCAGAAATGGCAGCAGATGGAACTAAATTAATTGGAAATCCGGCTATGGTTTTTGATGGTCATGATGGTCATACAACTGCAGAAGGAACTAAAATTTATAAAAAAGAAGGCTACTACTGGATTTGGTCACCTGCTGGAGGAGTTAAACCCGGATGGCAATTGGCAATGCGGTCTAAAAATATTTGGGGACCTTATGAAGCAAAAATTGTATTGAATCAGGGAAATTCGGCAGTAAACGGACCACATCAGGGCGCTTATGTTGAAACACCAAATGGGGAGGGCTGGTTTATCCATTTTCAGGATCGTTGGGCTTACGGGCGAATTGTTCATCTACAACCGGTAATCTGGAAAAATGCCTGGCCAATTATTGGAGTGGATACGAATAATGATGGTATAGGTGAGCCTGTTGAAGAATGGAAAAAACCTAATGTAGGGCGTAAATATCCTGTAACTCCTTTAGAATCTTCAGATCAGTTCAATTCGCATCAGTATGGTTTACAATGGCAGTGGCAGGCAAATCAAAATCCTGCTGAACAATGGGGATGGTCTTCTGCTAATTTAGGTTTTTTAAGACTGAACTGTATTCCACGTCCGGAGGAAATGAAAACCATGTGGATGATGCCTAATCTGTTTTTGCAAAAATTTCCGTCGGATAATTTTACGGCTACAACCAAAGTAACTTTTGAGAATAATCCGGATGCTAAAAAATGTAGCACGGGACTTATCATATTTGGAGAAGATTATGGCTATATCGCCATTGAGCAGGATAATGAGGGAAAGCTAAAAGTAGTACAACGTTCGATGAAAAACGCACGTACTTCTAAAGACACCGAAATTGAATTAGCCTCTTTACCAATTCAACAGAAAGAAGTTTTTTTTAGAACCAAAGTGGAAATGATTCAACAAAAAGAACCATTTGATGCTAAAGTAACTTTTTATTACAGCTTAGACGGAGAGAAATATACCGCATTTGGAAAACCTTTTAAGCCAACAGCCGGACGCTGGGTTGGGGCTAAAATAGGTCTTTTTGCTACCGGAACTAAAGCAATTAACGATAGTAGTTATGCTAATTATGATTGGTTTGAAGTAGTGAGTAATAATGATGTTAAAAATTCTTCATTATCCAGTTTTCAGCAGTAAATACATTTTGTAATTATGAGAAATAAAATTAAATATTGCCTGTTTTCTGTACTCTTTTTCCATTTGATTTCATCAGGACAGTCAAATCAGAAAGCTGGTTTTCAGGAAATTTCGCCAATTGAGTGGTCTAAAAAAATGGCTGATTCTGATCAAAAAAGGGTTCCGAATCCGGTTTTTCTGGACGGGGTTAAATATCCAAAATGGAATTATACCAATGGTTTGGTATGTCTGGCCAACCAAAAGTTATTTGATTACACCAAGGATAAAAAATATTGGGATTATGCCTTTGAATATGCAAATCAATTGATTGATGATAAAGGGCAAATTTTGGGCGGGTTTGCTGTTGACAGATACAGTCTGGATCTGGTTAATTCCGGGAAAATTCTTTTTGATATTTATAAAAAAACAGCAGATAGTCGTTATAAAACAGCAATGGATTCACTTCATAAGCAGTTGGAACATCATCCCAGAAATACAGACAGAGGCTATTGGCATAAAAAATCATATCCCTGGCAAATGTGGCTTGACGGGGTTTATATGGCTGATCCGTTTTCTGCGCAGTACGGTGCTGAATTTAAATTGGATAAAGCCATAGATGATGCCATTTTACAAGTGGAATTAATCCAAAAACATACGTTTGATCCTAAAACGGGATTGAATTTTCATGGTTATGATGAAAAACGCCAGCAATTTTGGGCCAATAAAACAACAGGAACTTCTTCGCATATTTGGGGACGTGCTCAGGGCTGGTATTGTATGGCATTGGTAGATATTTTAGATTTTGTACCTGAAAATCATCCCAAGCGTAAACAGCTGATAAAAATTGTTCAAAAAGTTTTTTCTGCTGTTTTAAAAGCGCAGGATACAGAAACTAAGGTTTGGTGGCAGGTAATGGATCAACCTCGCAGACAAGGTAATTATTTAGAATCAACCTGTTCCACTATGTTTATCTATTCGTTTGCTAAAGCTTATAATAAAGGATATGTTGGATCCAAATTTCTCACTGCTGCGAGGACTGGTTTTGAGGGAGTTTTAAAACAGTTCATAAAACAGAATCCTGACGGAACAATTTCTATCACAAAATGCTGCGCCGTTGCCGGATTAGGAGGGAAAAATCCTCAGGATCGGGATGGTTCATTTGAATATTATATTTCTGAACCCATCAGAGAAAATGATGCAAAAGCGGTAGGTCCATTTATTTTAGCAGGTATTGAATTACAAATGATTTTGGATAAACACAACTAAAGTAACGATGAAAAAGATAAAAAGAGTAGCTTTTATTTTAGGAACAATATTTACTTTCTTTTGCAATAGTACCACTACTGTAGCGCAAATTGCAGGACAAAGTAAACTTCCTTTTGATATGCCTCAGGTGCAAATTCCCGTTTTTAAAAAGGACACTTTGAATGTTGTTGATTTTGGTGCCATACCGAATACCAATATTCTTTGTACTCAATCGATTAATGAAGCTATTGACCGTTGTTCTAAATCAGGAGGAGGAGTAGTGTTAATTCCTGCCGGTTTATGGACTACAGGTCCTATAAAAATGAAAAGTAATGTGAATTTGCACACCCAAAATGGTGCTTTTATTCAGTTTACCAGTGATTTGAGTCAGTACCAATTGATTGATTCCTATTTTGAGGGTAATAAAACCTTACGATGTGAATCTCCAATTATGGGCACTGAATTACAAAATATAGCTATTACCGGTCAGGGTATTTTTGACGGAAATGGTTCAGCCTGGCGTCCGGTTAAAATTGGTAAAATGACCTCAGGACAATGGGAAGAATTGGTTAAATCAGGAGGTGTACTTGCTAAAAATGGCAAAACCTGGTATCCTTCAGAAGGTGCTTTGATAGGAAATGAAGAACAGGATAAATTACCTAAAGTGCGTACGGTTGAAAATATGGAACCTTACAAACAGGCTTTGCGTCCGGTTATGGTAAGTTTAGTGAATTGCAAAAAAGTATTGCTTGACGGTGTAACGTTTCAAAATTCTCCGGCCTGGAATGTAAATCCTTTGATGTGCGAACATTTGACTCTTACTAATTTAACTATTCGTAATCCCTGGTATTCACAAAACGGTGACGGGCTGGATATAGAATCCTGTCGCATCGGGACGGTTACTAATTGTCGTTTTGATGTAGGCGATGATGCCATTTGTATTAAATCAGGTAAAGATAAAGAGGGAAGAGACAGAGGAAAACCTACTGAATTATTTGTCATTTCGGATTGTGTAGTTTATCATGCTCATGGTGGTTTTGTTGTAGGTAGTGAGATGTCTGGAGGTGTACGAAACATTCTAGCCAGGAACCTCACCTTTATTGGAACAGATTGCGGATTACGATTTAAATCCACCCGTGGTCGCGGAGGTGTCGTAGAAAATATTTGGATGGAAGATATCCGAATGAGTAACATCCCTACAGAAGCCATTAGGTTTAATTTATATTATTTCGGAAAATCGGCAAAAGAAGACCCAATTACAGGAGAATTATTAGTTGAGAATATGCCGGTAACGGAAGAAACTCCGGTATTCAAAAATATGTTTTTCAGCAATATCTATATCCATGGCGCTAAACAGGCATTGAAAATTATGGGACTCCCTGAAATGCCGGTTCAAAACATCCGATTTAAAAATGTATTTGCACTATCAGAAGTGGGAATGCAAATCAATTATGCCAGACAAATTGAATTTGACAATGTTGATTTAAACCTTGATACACAAGATTTTTCGGTTAAAATGGCTAACAGTCAAAATGTTCGTTTTCAAAATTTTAATTCCATAGGTCAAAAACAATTATTCCTAATTGGAGGAAATTCGACCAAAGCAATTTCCTTGAACAGCAAGAACAAAAAGATGGGTTTTCAGGAAATTAAAGTTTCTGAGGCAATTAAAAATCAGATTAAAATAGTCCAATAGTAGCTATTGGGATTGCTTATTTCTAAATTTTATCAAATAATTGAACATTGTTCAAAAAATAAACATATCTTTGCGGAAGAATTTATCTGATATGAGTGTAGCCGATAGAAAAGCAAGAGAAAAAGAAGCTTTAAGAGAACTTATCTTAAAAGGAGCTAAAAAACTATTTTTAGAAAAAGGAATAGAACAAACCACTATTCGAAATATTGCTGACGAAATAGATTATAGTGTAGGAACGGTATATGTTTATTTTAAAGATAAAAATGCCATATTACATGATTTACATTCTATAGGTTTTCAAGAATTGGGTAGTTATTTTGCTGATTTATTTAAAATAGAAGATCCAATGGAACGCTTGCGTAAGATGGGATTTGTTTACATCAAATTCGCATTGGAAAATCAGGAAATGTATGATCTGATGTTTAATGTAAAAGCGCCTATGGAATTTATTGAGAACTCAGAATGTTCTGTATGGAGTGAAGGAGATAACACTTTTGGAGCTTTAAAAACCACCGTTGCACAATGTATAGAAAAAGGACATTTTAAAGGCAATAGATTAGAACCATTGGCTTTTATGATTTGGAGTTTGGTTCACGGTATGTGTTGCTTAGAAATTCGTCAAAGAACAAAAGGGGTAAAGTTTACTAATCCAGACACTATTCTTTATGACGGATACAATGAATATTTAAAAATTATAGAAAAACTATAGTTTTTTTTTGATTTCAAAAATGAACACTGTTCAATTAATAAACAATGTAATTAAGATGGAAAAAGTACTAATTCTAATGAGCATTTTACTTGGATATCTGGGATATTCACAGAGTAAGTTAGACAGCTATATTGAGGCTGGGCTAAAAAATAATGAGATAATAAAGCAAAACAATTTTGATATAAACAAAAGCATGTATGCTTTAAAAGAAGCACAATCGTTGTTTTATCCGACTGTATCTTTAAATGCAAATTATACTGTTGCAGATGGGGGAAGAACCATTGATATTCCTATTGGGGATTTGCTAAATCCAGTATACAGCAGTTTAAATCAAATTACAAATTCAAACGCTTTTCCTAATCTGCAAAATCAATCCGTTTTAATCAATCCGGATAATTTTTATGATGCTAAAATTCATACCACCATGCCGTTGTTGAATTTTGAAATTATCTATAACAAGAGAATTAAAAGTCAACAAAATTCTTTGCAAAAAATCGAATTGGAAATCTACAAAAGGGAACTGGTTAAGGAAATTAAAATTGCCTACTACAAATACTTACAATCTGTTGAAGGTATTAAAATTTACGAAGAGGCTTTAAAATTGGTTAAAGAAAATCAAAGAGTGAATCAATCGTTATTTAAAAATGATAAAATAAACCGAACGGCAGTTTTAAGAAGTGATAATGAAGTAATTCGAATCCAGGCTAATTTAGAAACGGCCAAACAAATGAGTAAAAATGCACAAGCCTATTTCAATTTTTTGATTAATGAAAAACTAGACACTACAATTGAAACAGATCAGATTGAAACATTACCGGGTGATTGGCTTGCAGACAATACTCAAAATAGAGAAGAAATTAAAAAACTCAATCAGGTAAAAGAATTAAATGAAACTGTTGGCAAACTTACCAAGTCATATTGGTTACCCACTTTAAGCGGATTTGCCGATTTTGGTTTCCAGGATTTTGATTTTGAAGTGAATAAGGATTCACGTTATTATTTTGCGGGTTTGTCTCTTGAGTGGAACATTTTTTCAGGAAATAAAAATAAATACAAACTCAAACAAGTCGAACAGGACACAAAAAAAATCAGCTCACAAATTGATAATGTAAAGCAGCAATTACTACTTCAGTTTCAGGTTTCACAAAATAATTTGAAATCAGCTTTAGAGCAATACCACGCAGATAAAAATCAAAAAGAATCAGCCAAAAAATACAATGACGATATAACCAGGCTTTACAAAGAAGGACAGGCCATTTATATCGAGCTTTTAGATGCACAAAACCAATGGGTAAATGCCCAGCTTAATGCAAATATCTCTCTTTATAATTCCTGGATCGCTTTCGCTGAAATGGAAAGAGCCAACGCCACTTTTACTTTTAAATAAATCTAAAAACATAAAATCATGAAATCAAAGATTAACGAATACAAAAAAAATAATTTTACACTTGCGAGTAAAACAACAACGATACTAGTTCCCCTTTTAACTTTATCACTTTTTTTCTCATGCCAAGAAGAAAAAAAGGAAAACAATCCTTTTGAAACCGCTGATATTATTCCAATTAAAACAGCATCAGTTAAATCTTTAGCACTTACAAGTAATATCAGTGCGTCAGGTTTAATAACCACAGAAAACCAGGCCAATTATGGTTTTAAAATCGGTGGTGTTATAAGCCGCATTTATGTAGAAGAAGGTCAGTTTTTTAAGAAAGGACAACTTTTAGCAAGTTTGGATGACACAGAAATCAATGCAGGTTTAAATCAAACCGATTTGAATGTGAAAAAATTTGAACGAGATTATGAACGAGCCAGAAATCTTTACAAAGACAGCGTCTATACTTTGGAACAGCTTCAAAACACCAAAACAGGTTTGGACATTGCCAGAAAGCAAAAAGAAGCTGTTGCGTTTAATTTCCGTTATGCTAAAATATACGCTACGGCTGATGGTTTTGTTGCCCATAAAATTGCAAATGAAGGTGAAGTAGTGGGGCCAGGGGCTCCAATTTTAGCCATAAACGAAACCTCAAAAAGCAACAATTATCTTTTGAAGGTTGGTTTGACCGATAAAGAATGGGCTTCTGTAAAAATAGGACAAAAAGCTAAAGTAACACTTGACGGGTTTCCCAATGAAGAATTTGAAGCTACCCTTTTTAGAAAATCGCAAGCGGCAGATGCTGCTCTTGGATCTTTTCAAGTTGAACTAAAACTGAATATGAAAAATCAAAAACCAGCTGTAGGAATGTTTGGTAAAGCAGAAATACAAACCGATAAAGCCGAAGATTTTATGGTCATTCCCTACAACTCTCTTATTGAAGCCGACGGCAACAAAGCCTTTGTATTCGTCGTGGAAAATAACAAAGTGAAACGACACCCCATCACCATCAACAAATTTGACAATAACAAAGTCTATGTAAAAGATGGTCTTCAAAAAACAGACCAGATAGTCATTTCTAACAGTGCCTATCTCAACGAACAATCAACGATAAAGATCATTAAATAAGAACATCATGAAGATTACAAACTTTGCCGTTAAGAATTATCAGTTCACACTGATTATCTTTCTTCTTGTTGCAGTTGTAGGGTTTCTTACCTTATTCACCATGCCAAGAGCCGAAGATCCTTCCACGCATCCACCGCAATACTTAATTACGGTTATTTATCCGGGTACGAGTCCAAAAGATATGGAAGAACAGGTTGTAAAACCCATTGAAAATAAAATTTACGGACTGGAGAACATCGAAAAAATACTAACAACCGTAGAAGATGGTGTAGCCGCCTTTCAGGTGAAATTTAAATACGGAGTTGATGTGGATAACAAATATCAGGAGATTTCCACAGAAATGAATGCGCTTAAAAGCAGCGAACTTCCAAAAGATATTTATCAGATTAAAACGGAGAAAATTTCGTCTTCGGATGTTAATATTTTACAAATTGCTTTGGTTTCAGAAAACGCTTCAGACAAAAAATTACGCGATGAAGCGGACAAATTGAAAACAAAAATTGAAAAAATAACCAATCTAAAAGACGTCGAATATGCTGGAATTCCGGAACAGGAAATCCGTGTGGATTTGAACATAGAGAAATTGGCACAATTAAAAATCCCATTAAATATAGTGATGGGAAGTTTACAAAGTGAAGCTGCCGATATTCCCGGTGGAAGCATCGACCTGGGTAGTAAAGTTTTCAACGTAAAAACGAGCGGTAAATTCAAAAATGCCGATGATGTTGCCAATACAGTTGTTTACAATGCCAATGGAAAAATCATCTATATGAAAGATGTTGCCGAGGTAAGTTACAAATCTGAAGTGGTACATCATATTACCAGAATCAACGGACACCGATGTGTTTTGGTTTCGGCCGGAATGAAAGACAATGTTAACATAAGTGATGTTCAGAAAGAATATTTGCCGCTAATTGATGAATTTGCAAAAGAATTGCCTTCAAATATCAAACTGATTAAAAATTTTGACCAAGCCGATATGGTTTCTAAACGATTGGGACATTTAGGTTTTGATTTTGGATTAGCCATTGTATTAGTTATCGTTACATTAATTCCTTTAGGAGCTAGAGCATCTGGTATAGTTATGATTTCGATTCCTTTATCTCTAGCTTTAGGGTTAATAGCAATGAATGCTTTGGGTTATTCTTTAAACCAATTAAGTATTGTGGGCTTGGTTGTCGCTTTAGGACTATTGGTTGATGATAGTATTGTGGTGGTTGAAAACATTGAACGTTGGCTCCGTGAAGGACATTCTAAAATGGAAGCCGTTTTAAAGGGGACAAAGCAAATAGGTATTGCTGTTGTGGGGACTACTGCTACTTTAGTTATAGCCTTTATACCACTGGCTTTTCTTCCTGATATGGCTGGTGAATTTATCAGAAGTTTACCAATGGCGGTAATCACGAGTGTATTGGCTTCTATGGTTGTAGCTTTGACCCTGGTTCCGTTTTTGGGAAGCCGATTTTTAAAAACACACGAGCACGAAGGAGGAAATATTTTTCTTCAGTACTTGCAAAAGTTTCTTACCAGAGCTTACAGGGATATTATGCCCAGAGCTTTAAAATTCCCAAAAACTACGATTGCCATTTCTGTTTTTTTAAGTGTTCTTGCGTTTGGACTGTTTTCTGTAGCTGGATTTAAATTATTCCCTACTTCTGAAAAGCCGATGTTTCTAATCAATATAAAAATGCCGCTTCAAGCCAATATTTCAGAAAGTGACAGGGTAACAAAAATGGTGGAAGCCGAATTGAAAAACCACAAAGAAATTGTGTATTTCACTTCAAATATAGGACACGGAAATCCGCAAATTTACTACAACGTGCATCCACAGGACAGAAAATCTGATTTTGCTCAAATTTTCGTTCAATTGAAAGAGGAAGCAAAACCTTCAGACAAAACCATTCTGATTGAAGAATTGCGTGAAAAATTCAAAACAATGCCTTATGCTAAAGTGGAGGTAAAAGATTTTGAGCAAGGAACACCATTGGAAGCCAATATTGTGGTGCGCTTATTTGGCGAAGACCAGAAAGTTTTACGTAAGCTATCTGCTCAGGTAGAAACTATTTTACGAAATCAGGAAGGAACGGTTTATATCAACAACGAGTTGAATACCTATAAAACAGATGTCAAAATAAAAATCAATAAAGAAAAGGCAAGAACTTTGGGCGTACTAACAAGTGAGGTCGATAAAGTAATTCGACTTGCTGTTGCCGGTTTAACCGTTGGAGATTATATCGATAACCGTGGTGATGCCAGAAATGTGACCATCACTTTGCCAAGAGAGAAATTTTCTAATCTTGATGCACTGAAAAATTTATATGTAAATACTATTCAAGGAACGCCAATTGCATTGAATCAAATTGCAACAGTATCTTTTGAAACAGCACCTACGGCAATTAACCATTTTAACAAATCACCTTTTTCAAAAGTTAGCGCCATGACAAAAGAAGGTTATTTAGCCAATGACCTGTTGGTGGATATTATACCACAATTGGATAAACTTAAAATGCCAAAAGGGTATTATTACAAACTATCCGGAGAAAAAGAATCAGAAGGGGATGCGTTAGGAGGTAATTTCCTGTCGGTGATTATATTGAGTACTTTTTTATTCATAGCTGTTTTGTTGCTTCAATTTAAAACGTTTAAAGGTATCATCATCGTTATGTCTATCATTCCATTGGGGGTTTTAGGAGGTGTACTGTTCTTAATAGCTTCAGGAAACCCAATGTCGTTGGTTGCTATCATAGGTTTCATTGGATTGTCTGGAATTCAGGTAAAAAACTCTCTGCTCTTAGTCGATTTTACAAACCAATTAAGACAGGAAGAGAAATCCATTGATGAAGCGATTGCGATTGCAGGAGAAACCCGTTTTCTTCCGGTAGTTCTAACATCCGTTACTGCAATTTGTGGTTTGATTCCGCTGGCTGTAAACCCCAATCCTCAAATATCTCCATTAGCGATTGTATTAATTGGAGGATTGATAAGTTCAACTATTCTGGCAAGAATTGTAACACCAGTTATGTACAAATTGATTCCGCCAAGTTTAGAAAAAGAATAACAACTATTAAATAACGAGTTGAGTGAAATTGTTCTCGATACATTTTTTACTTCATTTCATTACGCAAAAAACACTCGAACTGACGTTTTTGATTTCAGTTAACGGGTCATTAAATATTAAATATTTATAAAATGAAAAAAACAATTTTAATAACAGGTGCAACATCAGGCTTTGGCTTGAAATTAGCAAATAAATTACACGAACAAGGCTACAATGTAATTGGTACTGGTCGTAATCCGGAAAAACTACAAAGCACAGTTCCTTTTAAGCTATTACCACTAGATATCAGTAATGACGATTCTATTACTTCTTTTACAAAAGAACTTTTTTCGCAAATAGAAAAGTTAGATATTTTAGTAAATAATGCGGGTTATTTCACCACAGGACTTGCAGAAGAAACGCCAATTCATGTTGGGTTAAAACTATTTGAAACCAACTTCTGGGGTACCGTAAAACTTACGAATGCACTATTGCCAAAAATGAGAAATCAAAGACAAGGAAAGATTATTAATGTCAGTTCATTTTTAGGTTTAATAGGACATCCAAACTTAAGTTACTATTCCGCATCCAAGCATGCTTTGGAAGGCTATTTTAAATCTTTAAGATTCGAATTAAATCAGTTTAATATCAAAATTAGTATGGTGGAGCCGATGTTTCATAAAACAAATTTGATTAATAATTCCATTTCGACTCACGGAACTATTAAAGATTATGATGGTTTTAGACAAAAAGTTCAATCTTACTATAATGAAGAATTTAGTAAAGCTCCTGAACCAACAGCCGTTGTAGATACCATTATAAAAATCATTGATTCCAACAATCCGAAATTCAGTTATCCTGTTGGAAAAGGAACTTCAATGATTCTTACTTTGCAACGATTTGCCTATAACACCTTTGAAAGTGTTGTTTTAAAAGGAATAAACAAATCAAAATAAGATGGAAAACAAAAGACTTCAGTTACTTCAGCGTTTCATTGGAAAACCATTTTCAGGAAGTCCGTCACCATTTGCCAAGTGGCTGAATGGGACGGTAATTTCTGTTGATGAAAATTCGGTCGAATTTCAATTTGAGGTACGAAAAGAGATGACCAATCCAGCCGGAACTCTTCACGGTGGGGTTATTTGTGGAATGTTTGATGATTGTATTGGCATAAACTTTATGATTTTAGGCACAGAAAATTTCTTCCCAACGATTAATCTAAACGTTGAATTTTTTAGTTCGGTAAAAGAAGGTAATATTGTAACAGTCAAAACAAAGCTTATAAAAAGAGGAAAATCTGTAATCAATATAAAAGCAGATATGTTTAATTCAGAAAGAATTATAGCTTCAGCAACATCAAATCTTGTTATAAGTGAAATGAGAATAAACATGTAGATAGATTTTGTATCAGGAATTAAATCTTAAAAACCTCGATTTGGATACCTCGCTCAGGGAATTGGCTATTCTGATAATTTCAAGGTTTCAGACCTTTGCTTTATAATTAGTGATTTAAAAAATGCAACAAAAAAATTGGACAGCAGATAAAATTCCATCACAGCAAGGAAATTAACCAGGTTAAAAGTATTACCATCATAATACAAAATATAAGGATAATAATGAATTTGAGAAAATAATTATCACTCTGGACGAGTGGCTGAAGAAGAAAAGATTGGAAGAGGCTTATTTTCAGATTAGTGAGAACGGACAAAAACCAAGTGAAGTATATCTAAATGTAGGTTTTGAAGACCTTTCGCACTTTTCTTTTGTATCTAAGAAAGAATTTGGTATATCACCAAATAACTTAGTGAGATCATCCTGAATTGTTTAAGTAATATTCGATTTCAAATAAATATATAGAATCATACTGTCTATTTTTGCTTTAAAGAAAAAAAAATAAACAGAGCAATCTTATATTTTTTTAATATTTTGAAAATGAAGTGTAAGCTTTCTTGTTTATGATAATAAAACGGGATAATTGAAAAATTATCCCGTTGAGTGGAGTCGCCTATTAAGTATAAATTTATAAAAAAAAGTGTTTGCTTAATCTGTCCCAAACAATCTATGGTATCTTTCTTCTAGTAGTGTTTTGTATTTTTCTTTGAAATCATCTGATAGGAATGAATTATCGATCCATTGGTGAGCGATGAGTTTGTTTTTTTGAAAGCGTTTTGCGATTCCTTTTAATTGTTTTTCATTTAGTCCTAGGCTGATGCCAAGTTTTTTGAAATGATCCCATTTTAGTTTTTTCTTTTTTCCATCCAATGTCAGTGCTAGTTCTTCGGTGTCGTCTGGATTTACTATGGCTACGTTTAATAAATCATAGGCTGGTGCCAATGTCCAAGTATCTGCCGAATGAATCATCGAAAAGTTTTTCAAATGCATATCATTGTTGCCTGTTAGGAAACTGAAGATATCCAGTTCTAAAAAGTATAGTTTGTCGAGTAAGGTGTTATCTGAGAAATCATCCAGAGCTTTGCCTATCTTCTCCATGGAGCTTTTGTATTTGTCAAAAGCTTCTGTGATTTGGAACATGTCGAGCATGTGGATTTTTTCTCCTGTTTCGGTTCTGTCGATGCGTTTGGTGATGTACGAGAGTTCCCCTGATTGCAGTCGGATCAAACTGGATTGGACGGTGTTAATTCCAAAGGCTTCCGCTATTCGCATGGTGAGGTGTTCGTTTTCGGGCATTTCAGAAAAATGTTCGGATGGTGGTTTGAAAATATAATTTCCGCCCAATGCACCAACTACCGTAAGGCGTCCTTTGGTTCCGTCTTGTATTGTATTGTTTACAATAGTTAAGGATAACTTGGGTTGCACTCCAGGAACAGCTACACTTCGTTCTACTACATTTTTAGCTAATTCCGACATTTGCTTTAGCGAATGCTCGAATACAGGTTGTTGCTTGGTACCGAAAAACTCCAGACTGCATTGCTCGTGGAAATCACCTACGATTGTATCGTCTAGTGATTGGTAACAATATAAACATTTCTTAGGCATCTTCATTTGGTATTGGTTGAACACTTACCGCACCGATACAATTTTGGCAACAAGCCAAAAGAAGTCCCATACGGTCGTTTGGATTAATTTTCCAGTTTTTAGAAGCGATATCCAGTAACCATCCTTCGGGAATTAGACCTTCAAAAAAAGGGAATAATCGTTTATCAGTGTATGTTTTTGAACGAACTGGCATCGTCAAACTGATGCTTTCTTTAGGATGTTCAGCAATGTAATTTTCATCGTATTGAAAGTGGTAGTCACCGTCGTCCGTTTCTGTAAGTGTTCCCGCCAGATAATCTTTATAAAATATAGCTGCTTTTCTCATACGTTCTCCTTGTCAATTTTGGATAATTCTCTTGCATTTACTGGTGCCAAGGTATGCCCAAACATTTTGAGTACTTGGTTTACTTTTTCGAGGTTGAGGTTTTCCTTTCCCTGTTCAATTTTTCGAATCACGGTAAGTGCCACTCCAGCACGTTCCGCAAAGGCTTCTTGGGTGAGTTTTACTTCGTTTCTTTTCTCTTTTACGAAATTAGCTAGTGTCATCATAATTATATGCTTTAGCATTGATTTTAAACAAATATAGTTAATTATATGTAAAAGCATATATTTTATATAGATATATTGTTTTTATATGTAAAAGCATATAGCTATTGATTGATAGTTGTTTTTAAAATTGAGCGCCATTTATGTCTTTATAGGTCATTTATTCCATTCAAAGACATATGGAACATTAGCTTGATATAACTCATTAGTTTAAGTGTAATCTTTGTTTCAAATTCAATCTAGAATGTTGCAACAGGAAGAGATGATTGAGGGAAATAGAAACATTTATTAATCTAAATTTTGAGGAATTATGGCAAGGCAAAAAGGCATAATTAAATTGAAAGGTACTATCGGGGATATTACTTTTTATAAAACGCAGGACGGACATTTAGCGAGAGAAAAAGGCGGAATTGACGCTAACAGAATCGCGACTGATCCTGCGTTTCAAAGAACTCGTGAAAACGGTTCTGAGTTTGGTAGAGCTGGGAAAGCCGGAAAGGTTTTAAGAACCGCTCTTAGGGTATTGCTTTTGAACTCAGCGGATAGCCGAATGGTGAGTCGTTTGACGCAATCTATGGTTAAGGTGATTCAGGCTGATGCTACTAACGAACGTGGATTACGAAATGTGATTGATGGTGAGGCAGAATTGTTAACTGGATTTGAATTTAATATTCGAGGAAAGCTAGGTACTAGTTTGTTTGCTCCTTATACAGGGGGCATCAACAGGGTTACGGGTGAAATTACCGTGGATATTCCATCCTTTATTCCCTCTAATATGATTGCTGCTCCAGGGGGAACTACTCATTTCAAAATCATTTCGGCTGGTGTTGAAATTGATTTTGAGAATGAAACTTTTGTTGAACAACATGCAGAAACAGCCATTTTAGCTTGGGATGCTACCGCTACAGCTGTGATTAACCAAGTAAATACTGTTACTCCAAACAGTACTAAACCTTTGTTTTTGGCTTTAGGACTAGAGTTTTATCAGCAAGTGAATGGTAGTATGTATTCTTTGAAAAATGGAGCATACAATCCATTAGCGCTGATTCAAGTTAATGGAGGAGTTTAAGCAGAAGTTAGAATTATGGTTTTATTTTTAACTAGAACTTATTTCTCTGATGGAACCAATGGTAAACTCGAATGCGAAGGCAAACTGATCTGTTATACGATAGAATTGCCGTGGAAGATGAACGAAACGAAGGTTTCCTGTGTTCCTGAGGGGAAATATTTTATTAGAAAGCGATACAGTGCCAAATACAAGTGGCATTTGGAATTGGTGGATGTACTCAATAGAAAATATATTCTGTTTCATCCTGCCAATAATGCCCAAAAAGAACTGCAAGGCTGTATTGCTCCGGTAACTAAACTTTCTGGTCCAGGACTTGGTTTGATGTCGCGAAAGGCTTTTATGAAGCTAAAAGACCTTGTTTATGAGGCTTTGGGCAATAAAGAAAGTGTCGAAATACTAATTCAATCTTAACTATTAGATTATGAAAAAAATTATAAAAAGAGCGACAGCTCCCACACCAAAGTTTTTTAAGGTGCTTCGAAATGTTGGTTTGGCATTGGCCGCCGTTGGCGGAACTATCTTAGCTGCTCCTATTGCGTTACCTGTAATAGTAACTACTATTGGAGGTTATGTTGCAGTAGCCGGAGGTGTTTTGTCTGCTGCAAGTCAGCTTAGTACGACTGATGACAGCCAATAACCACACTTTAATGGGAACTGCCGGAGGCACATTTTTAAGTATGCTACCTAATATTCAATCTGAAGATATTGTAAAAACAGTTGTTTTAGCTACTGTTGGAGCAATTGTGAGTTTTGCTATTTCGTTACTGCTTAAAAGCCTAAATAAGAAGCACAAAAAATAAGTTTAGCCCTAGTTGTGGTGACCTTTGGGTTAAACAAAATGAAAGCCTGGTCGTGAGATCAGGCTTTTTACATTTTATGAATATGATAGTTAATTTGTTAAGTCTTCTACGGAGGCATCAGGAGCGTTGGTTTTAACAGAAGCTATCCCATTATCACGAGCAGCGGTACTTTCATACATTTCACTTGTCCCAATGATTTGACCATTTGTAGCTTTCAGGTTAAAATAAGGCTTACCATTAGAGGATGTTTTTTTATCGAATTTACTATCATCTTGCGAATTGCGTTTTACTGATTCGATTCCATTTTCACAAGCGCTTTTGGTTGTATAACCTTCACTTGCTAAAATGGTTTGTCCATTATTTGCTTTCAAATTGAATTGAAATTCACCATTGCTTCTTTTTGTAATCACAAATTTTCCCATTGTATTGAATTTTAAGTTTGTAGATTACTAATTTAAATAATTTCTGTAAATAAATCTTACAAGAGTATAAATTCTATGTTAATTTTCCTCAAATTGGTTTAGAGTAATTTCTTCAATTACCACTTTTGAACAAGGGCAATATAGTCCGTAATACTTTGCAATATCAATGGCTTTGACTCTGCTGTCAAAAACACCAAAGAAAATCCTTGATGTTTTTGATTCCCATTTATCGGTTTGAAATAAAATAAAAAGTTTCATAGATTTTCTTTTTAAAGTTTATTAATCAGTTTTTCTTGCAGTAGCGGTACAAGATAACCCTACGCATATCGTTAATGAGATTGATGTTCTGGTGGAATTGTTTTTCTTTTTGTTCCAGCAATTTTAAGGCCTCCACTTGTTTTATATGTTCTTCGTGTTCCTGCATCATCAAACTGGCTTTACCATTGAATTCTTTTGAAAAATCTTGAAGGCGTAAAAACGGAATAACCGAACCTACTAAAAATGGATGCCAAAACTTGGTTTTCCATAGGCTATAAGCCACAAAATAAATATTCTCACAATCTTCTTCGTTTTGAAAAATGACTACAAAACTGTTTGTAAATGGCTCTTTTTGAGGTTTACCACTGTTCATTCCTTTGTTAAGAATAAATAAATGAGGCTTATTGTAAAGCGTGTCCTTCTGGTGTGTTTTGATAATGAAATTTGGCATAGCTTCGGATTTAAAGATTAGCTTTTCTTCTCATTTCCTCGCTGTTTCTGATAAATACCTTAGTGCCTCGCTACGCTCTGCACCAATAATTATTTCAAAAGAAAAAGAAAAAAAGAAAGCCGTTCTTCAAGTGGAGGGTTTCAAAAAAGCAGGTTTTTCAGAAAAAATACTACCCTAAGTAGTGATTAGTAAATAGTAAGTAGTGAATGGTGGAATGGTGGAATGGTGGAATGGAAATATAAGGGTGGAGATTTTTTCTGAAACCCGAAGGGCTTGAATTTGCTTTTTTTAATACCTGGAACTTAGCTTTGCTCTCTTTTTTTATTTTTTTGAAATTATCAATTCTCTAAAATTGTATATATTTAGTTAAAAATGGCTAGAAGAAAAGAGAGACCTAAGTTTGTGCATCAAGCTTCCACTTTAGAGTATTTGTACTGTCTTGGAGATATGCCTAAATGGTCACAACTATTGCTTGATCAGAATAATGGAAATTTATACAATGATTTTTTGAATTGGCTATTGCAGAAACAGCTTTTTAAAGATGAAAGGAAAATTAGTATCAAAAGCATGGCCGAACAAAGTGGCTATACTTCAGCTAAAATCAGTAAATGGCTAAAAGAAATTTATGAAGACATATTAGAATTGAATGAATTGCAACCTCAATTATTCTATTCATTAGCAAATGTTAAGATTGAATTTTACATGAAGTATTTTGATGGTCATTGTACATTTTTATCTTCATTGGCAGTAATTCCAAGAATGTATGAATCCATTGATTTTTTCTTTATTAAGGCTAAAATGGGAATTTCCACTTTTTGGGTGAAAGATATTAGATATATCATCGGTAATAATGAAACTTCTGTTTTAATCTTTTTGGAAGGAGGATTTGTTAATATCTATCGAGAATTTGCATTATCAAAAGCCCTATTTGAAGGCTACTTGAATTTTAGTGATACTTATCAGAAGTTTGATTTCGAAATTGATGAACAATTATTGAAGAGAAGATAATTATTAAAATTAAATACTTACCTAGTGCGGTGGCAGTAGCGCAAGCAAGGGTATTATTTTTTTATTTGCTTATCGGGATGTTGTGATTGTTTTTGTGATAGCTGGTGCCAGAAATAGTGTTTAGTGTACAGTTTTTAGTGCACAGTGGTGTTATGTTTCGTAATAGAAAGGCATCAGCTATTGCGGAAACAATGTATTTTGATGTTCTGGCAAATAAAAAATAATACTCTTGTTGGGGATTTTGGTTTTGTGGGTAATAAAATGGCTTTTACCATAGGTGAATAAACTGAAAATCTAAAGCCATTTTATCACTTACAAAAGCAATGCAACGACTTCCTATTTAACCACAAAGCTGATAAAGACAATTAACGCAAACGTTCCTAAAAGCAGTTATAATCGTAAAATTTCAGATGGAATACAGAACATTGTTAAAGCCAGTGGCGAAGGACGGTATTTTTTTGTAGCCGGGTGATGCGATGGGAGCTGCAAAAAATGTTATCCTGGAGCCACTGGCAAGCGCGTTGGGTGAGCGGCTTTTTTACATAATGTTATTATAGTGCATCCTTAAATTTCATTAAGAGTAGGGAAGTAGTACATGCACTATAATGCCACATTATGTAAAGAAGCTTTGGGGAAAAAATTACTGGCGCAAGTTGCGAAGCGTACGAGTTTTTTCTAAAAACTGTGCCAGTATTTTTTTTAGGAGCATAGGCAAAGGAGTGGCAAGTGACAACTAAAATTTCATATTCTTTCCTTAAATGCAACGTTTCCTGACAAAATTAGAATATCCACTTTTAGAACAATTGAATCTTCGGTTATCTAAAAATTCTAGATGCAAATCGGAGTAGTACTGTATTTTTATAGTTTATTTATGGAGTTGAGTTTTCCTTTTACAAAATTATATAGGATCTATATCAAATGGTATTTAATACTCTAAAATAGTAATTAATGTAGCATTTATCAATAAAAAACTCCGAAGTAACGATACTCCGGAGAGCGAATGTATCACGGAGATTTGTTGTGGAGACTGAGATGTTTTAAAAAAGAGCCCTAATTGTCTTTTTAGAATGATGACTAAGAGGGCGGATTTTTCATATTGCTATATTTGTTCACTTTTTTTGTTTGTTCACGTAAACGTGAACATTGATTGTTTGTGAACATAAGTAATGCAGTATATTATTAAGGCCAAAAAATATGTTCTAAAAGTTGAAATATGTTACTTTCGATTTTGCTTGTATTGTTTTTAACAGCAAATGTTGTTGAAATGAATTTAACTAAAAATATGCAGTGGATTAGAATATCATTTTAGTAGTTCTAGGTCTTGGAGTTTTCTTCCCAGTTCATCGTCTACAGCTAGTTTTAGAAAATCATCTTGTAAGCCTAAAACTCTTAATAAATTAAAATATGCTCCTATATGTTATATAAGTTAGACTCGTTTTATCATTATCTTTTTGATAATTATATAGATAACTACGTTTATTGATTTTTCAACAATCCGTGCCATCAGAATAATACTTTTTAAGTATTCTTATAGTAGCTTCTTCTATTTTTTATCTAAATCAGTCTACTTATGTGGATAATATACAACCTAATTTAATTTAAAATTGAAAATAATTTATCATTTTGATATTGTTTAATTTCAATTGAATTAATATTTTGAAGATCACTATCAAATTCAATATTTGTAACACCAATATCAATACTTCCTTCAGTTATAGATGGAATAGATTTAGCAGAATAATATTTACAACTTGTTTTAGCCATATCTGAATCAAATTTCATATCAAATTTTGAAAGTTGATTTCCAGCAACTTTAAATATTTTTTCTCTAAGAATGTCTTTGTATTTATCATTTATACGGAATAATATATTTTCATATAAATCATATATTGATAAACCAAGATCAATTTTACAAGTCATAATTGAACAAATCATAGTTTTTGATGTTAATAATTTGTCAAGTTGCGTTAATGAAAAATGATGTATTCTTTGGCTTTTAGTTGTCGTTTTTATTTCGATTTTATTTATGCCATCATTAAAATCAAAACGATCAGTTTTATTAATATGCCAAGCATCAATCATATATTCTAAATCATTAGATTCATTAATTAAGAACAATTCCCCCCAAAGACCTATTTCATCTGTTTTAGACGTTTGTGTTAGTTGTGCAAAAAGTTGTTTCGTTTTCTCAATAAAAGTATAAATTTCAGAAATATCCGGTTTGTCTCCCAATTTTGTAACTAGGTCTAAACATAAATTCAAAAAATATTTTTTTAGAACTGGGTCAAACTCTACATTTTTGAGTTTTAAAATGCAAAAATTTTGATTGATTTTATATTTATCAGAGTTTCTTTCAAAACTGCAATTAACATCATAATTTACTTCTAAAAACCTACCACTACTTTGCCCATATGAATTTCCTTTTGCATTCGTAAAATCAATGAATAAAATGATTTCATTGCCACTATCAACTCCAATTAAATGGTTTTTAGTATTTGGAAAACAATCAGCTATTAATTGATTAGTGATTTCGTTTTGCCTAACAAGAATTTTGATAAGATCTAATAACTCCCCCATTAATTTAATATTTTATTAACATATATTTGGTTAAATTTTTCTGGAAAATTAAAAGCTAATGTGTAGAAACACTTATCTTTTATTGAAGGTTCAGTTGTACCTTCAGATGCTTTAATTTTATGGATCTGAAGAATTAGTTCATCATTATAACCAAATTTTTCCCCACCAGAATCAGTATGTAAAAGCAATTTTGAATCACCAAAATAACTAGGATAATTGGAGGCTAGTGCTGAAATTTTATATGGGTTTTTATATTTTTCATCACTATCAAAAGACACTGTTCTAGGGCGCCCATCTTTTCTTTCAGTTGCAATTTGTATAACCCAGGCAAATTCCTGTTTATGGTTTTCAATCAAATGAAAAATATAGCGTTCGAAATTACTTAATTTAATAGCTTCATAAGCATTACCTATGTCGATTTTATTTATTAATTCAAGTATTTTAACTAATTCCAATTTTCCAATTTTATGTTTTGTGTTTTCCGTTTGATCTTTTGGTGAGTCTGGCATGAAATCATTCCATAGTTGATGTGGAATATCATTTATGAAATCATTAATGATTTCGTTATTTTTATCTATATTTAATGGTGGTTCAAAATATTGAAATCCTTTAAGTTGATCTGACCTAAGACTTGAACCTATTCTGTTATTATTTGTTAGATTTATTCCTGCTGCTGAAAGCATTGGACTGCCGGCTTTTTTAAATTCTGAAAGTTCAACAGTGGAAAGAATATTTCTTAAATTTATCTCATGGTCTACATAACTTACATAATCTGACTTTAATCCTTTAGGGAGATATACTTCACAAAAATCAATATAATCTTTTTTATACCCGAAAAATCTACAACGCTGTTCAATTGTATCAGCATTATTCTTTCCTTTTGTATCTCTAGGCATATACGTTATGATTAAATTTTTAACGGTAAATCCTCTATCTAATAGTTGTCCTCCAATAAGTATATGGTGATCTGCAAAAGACCATGGAAAAGCTTTTTTTTCCATTCCTCCAACCACTTGATGTACTTTATAATTGCCTAAGAAGTCATTATTAATAATTTCAGCAACTTTATTCAATTCTGGCTTTGTATTAAAAAGAGAACCATATTCTACTAAATATTTTTCTAATTTTTCATTGAGAAAAGATAAATTATTGTCTTCTATACTTTGTTGAAGCCCATCTAAAATTGATTCTGTCCAGCTAAAGAAAGTTTCTATTGAATCTTTTCGAAAACACGGATGAATCATCATTGAAGTTTTATTTAGTTTATTCTTTTTTCTTTCTGAAACCATGTCAAAATCATCATAGCTAAGAAATATGGAACTTAATATAAATTTATAAATTGAATCAATTAACCCTTGAGGAGGTGTGGTCAATTTATTTTCCTTGAAATGAAACCGTTCTTTTTCAGGAATATTATAAGTTAATTTTTCTGTTAATGGTTCTTTAAAAAAAGTTAATCCGCCTGTGTAACTTTTACCAGGCTCTAATAAAACATGCCACTCTGGTGATAGAAGGTCAATATAGTCAATCAAAAGATTTGCTTGAGGAGTTGCTGTATATTGAATATATGAGTGATTAGGTATAGAACTTCTTAAATTTTTTATTGAAGAAAATATTGCACTGGATTCATCTGTAGCTTTTTTAGAATTTTTGCTTGCCATAGTGTTTAGACTAGCTTGATCAGATTCATCATCAAAAATTATTATTGACCGATCATTTAAACTATCTTTTAGGCGTGTGTCTTTAAATAATTGGGCTAAATTATTAATATGATCTTGATGTTTTAGAATTGTAATTATTAATAAACGCCCTTTAGAATTTTTAAGACTTTTATCAATTTTCCTTACGAAATCGGGATCAGACTCATTAGTCGTAACACTTATATTTCTATTGTCACCTATGTCTTCAGTTAATCTCTCTGTATTTTGACTTAATAAAAGATTTGTCCTGCCCGCAATTAATATGGCTACTCTATAATCATTATCATGTGCAAGTGCCATTACGGTTGTAAAAGATAATGTTTTTCCACTCTGGACATAACCGAAAACTAGTCCCGTAGTATCATTAAATTTATGTTGTTTGTCTTGTATAATTGGAGGAATACAGTTTCCAAGAATTTTTTTAGAACTGTATAGAAGGTTTTCTCTTTCTTCAGGGTCTAAGTAACTTAATTTAGTAGAAAGTAATTCATATGATTCTCCTTTCTAATCGGGCATAGATACCTCTAGCCACACGGGAAATCATTTCTTTTATGACTAATCTCTCTAAGGCTTTTGCGACGGCTTTTGCCGAACCAAAAGAAAGGAAATCTTCGGTAAAAAATAGCGAACCCCTCTTGGCTTTTTTAATTTTAAAAATTACTTTGTCATCAATGCTTTGCATAGTTTTTCTGTAAAGAATTTGTCGCAAAAATAGTAAATATTTGCGACAAAATAACACTATTTAAGTATTGGCAGTAAATTGAGTTTATTACCGAAAGTTAATTGCTATTTGCGTTTGTCTATTGCGTTTCTCTCAAAGGCTATGAGGTTACATGTTTCTCTCAATCTGCTTCTCACCCTGTTGCCATAATTGACTTCAATTTCTGAAGCAGATAAGTTTGTTGTGATGTGGGTTTGGATTTTTTTAGAAATGAATAGATCGTAGCGACTTAATAGAATTTCAGCCATTACGTTGCATTCATTGCCGTAGTATTTTAGATTGTTTTCTACTCCTAAATCGTCGAAGCAAATGGTTTTGGGTTGGGATTCGTATAATTTTCCAATGCTGTATTTGTGAATGATTTGGTAGCCGTCCTGGATAAATTCGAAGCTGATGTCCCGGCAGGGTTTTACAGTGAATTTGTGTTCAGTAGGGGTGAGGTGTTTCATTACATTCATTAGTGATGTTTTGCCACAGCCGACCGGTCCGGAAAGTAGGATTCCTTTGTTGAGGTTGATATTGTATTGAAAGCATGTTGGTTCATCTTTTAAAAAATAGGCAATTAGTTTGTAGATTATTGGGTAATCGGTTTCTACTATTTTGAAATGATTGCCGTATAGTTCTACGCCTTTTTTTTCGAGCCAAAGGATTATATCGGGGTAAGAATATTTATTCATAATAATTACATTTTGTTTCTTTTGGCTTGACCCAAAAGAAACAAAAGGTCAAGACTTGGATTTTCAGCGGTCAAATTAGTTTTCGAAGTCTAAAACAAAAAAACTCGCTACGCTCAAACAGTTTTTGTTTTTACGACTTCTTCAAACATTTGACACTCGCTTCCAAATCCTATGTCGCAACAAAAGAAGTTAAAGTGGTTCTGAATAGTTTTTGTCTGTTCCGGTATTGAGGTGTTTTGCTCGGTGTGATGGTGTTGTATCGGTGTTGTGGTTGAAATTTACGCTGTTTAATATCCAGTTCTGTGCTGCGGCTTGCCAATCGACCATGGGGGTTTTGCCGCCGACTAGCCAACCTACGCTGGAGAAGTAATTGAAAAACTTTTGGGCTTCGAGTTCCGGGAAGTTGTTTTCCAGAAAGTAGGTTTTGACTTTTTCGATTGTAGGCTTTGAACTTTGATTGCGTAACACTTCGACAAGCTCAGTGTGACAACTTTCGTCTTTTTGCCGACCTTTTTCTGTTTGATTTTTATTGGAGTCGGCGAATGTTGAAAACATTTCTTTTTTTGCGGAACTTTTTTGCTGACTGGTTTCAGTTTGCTTCGCATTGTAGTCAGCGAATGCCGGATCAGGAGTATTTCTTTTCCCTTCAAGCTTTTCATCCGGCATTTCTTTTTCTTCTTTTTTAACGGAACTTTTTTCTTCTTTTATTTTTTCGGTTTTAAAAAAATCATTTTCAGAAAATGTTTTATTTTTTGCAATGAATTTTTTTGCTTGCTTTTCCAAGTTTGAAACGTTTTTATCGTTTAAATTGTTTATACTATTTGTATTGTTTATATAAGGTACTACTGCTTGTTCAGTACTTGTTTCATCACTAGTACAAGACTTGTTTAAAGCTTGTTCAGAAACAGGTTCAATAAGAGGTTCAGTATTTAGCTTTCTATCACTTTTTAGCTGAGGTTTTAAATCATCTGAAAAATTGAATAAAATGACATGACTTCCTTTGAAGGGATTGTAGGATGGTTCGTAACTGATATAACCCAAACTATGCAAATTTTTCAAACACTTATGGTAAGTTGCCTTGGAGCTGATTTTACTTATTCGCATTATTTCATCACGAGATATACTGATTGGATTTTTGAATCGATTGCAATTCCAGAATTGGAATAAAGACATGTACAAACTGATGTGTGTTGGATTGAGTGTTTTGTCAATGGCTACTTTTTCGAAGAAGCCAGTGAGGTGTTTGATGTAGTTCATGTTTGTGTGTTGATGGTTTAGGATTAATTGTTTTTCTTTTGGCTTGACCCAAAAGAAACAAAAAGTCAAGGCTAGGAATCTTCAGCGGTCAATTTAAATTTCAAATCCTAAAAGAAAAGAACTGTTCATGAGTTAATATTTGTTTTTTGGTATTCACGAATCTTCGATTTCGCTACGCTCAAACAGTTTTTGTTTTTACGACTTCTTCAAACATTTGACACTCGACTGCGGAAGCTAAGGACATTTTCGATTCGTTTAAATATTTGACGTTCGACAGCGGAAGCTAAGGACCTGTTTTTAAGAAAAACTATCTCTATGTAGTTCATCGTACTAGCCATTTTGGATTGAATAAGGTGACTGTAGCATCGACTTTATTGGCTTCCAATAGTGTGTTTAAATCGGTACTGGAGTAGTATAAGATTCCTCCAATTTTAGTGTAGCTAATGGTTCCATTGATACGGAGGTTTTGGAGTGTACCGGGTGAGATGTTTAGCAGTTTGCGGACTTCATTGGATTTGAGCCATTGTTTTGTTTGTTCGGGTTTGGATTGCAGGATTTCTTTAAGTTCAGATAGTAAAAGTGCTCTGAATTCGTTTAGATCTTCTTTTGTGATGATTTCGATTGGCATACTATTTTATTTTAAATTGACTACAAATAAAATACACTACTCTTTACTGCGCCAGTTGTGGGGGTTGTACAACCCTTATCAAATAGTAGCAAAACAAGCTATTTGAATGAAAAAAGTTTTTAATACTAGTCTTAGAAATTGTATTTAAATTGATTTATGATTAGATTTGCTTTGTAAATAAATACAGAGGATTTATCCTCTTACGACATATTAGCGAAAGTTATTTCGAGCCACAGAAAACCGCCAAAAATTCTAAACAAGCTCTACAAATAAACTGTCGCCTACGCAATGCGTGGGCTCGGTTTATCGGAGCTGTGGGTGCTTGGCGGTACCTCTGATGCTGGTGATCGATGTCCCACGCAGTTTGTTTATAGCAACTCCAACCGGGACGTGATTTTAAATTTTATCTTTTAAAATTATGAATACAAAGCAGGAGGTTATATCGCCGGAACTAAAGGAATTTATGAGCACACAAAAAATCCCAAGTGTGGCCGCTTTATTAGTTATTGATAATGAGCGCTTAATTGGGATGGAAGGTTTTGGATGGCGATTGCTAAAAGAGGTATTACAACTTAGAAAGATTCAATAATTCGATTATTTTTTCTCTTACAGCCATTTTGGTAGCTGTTTCTACATTGTAGTATTTTGAGTTGATACTATCCACGGAAATTGTTTCAGTAATTTTAGTTCTAAAATTATTGGCAATAAATCTAAATACTGCTCTTTGGGTTTTGGGTTGTATGATTCCTGTTTGGATTAATAGTCCAAAGAAATAACTGAGTTGGGGTACTGATAAGCCTGTTTGTATTTTATCGTTTACTTCCTGATTTTCTCGTTTGACCGGCTGGTAAGGTTCCAGTAGTCTTTTCTGATTTAAATAATGAATTTCTTCTTCAATCCAAGCTACAATTTGTTCTTTGGTTGAGGGAAGATTGTGTATTAATTTGCTTTGGATGTGTAACTGTTTTTGATTGGTGGATTTGAGGTATTTGTAGAGTAGTTTTATTTGTCCGATTTCTGATGGTTGTTTTTCTAAATCTTTGATAATTATATCTGTATAATAATCGAAGAAATCAAAAGAATTGAAATTTAATAAGAGTAAATGTGTGATTAAAAAGTTAGCATCTTCTTTGCTATTGATTAATTGTAAAAGTTTAGTTGTGAATTCAATAGTATAATTCAGCTCCTCATAGGTAACCGTATAGGATAGTTGTGGTTCTATGATTTTAGAAAGATTATCATTAATGATATTTACTATTTTGGCATCAGGTTGTGACTGATTGCAATAGGAACATATTTGCTTGTATTGCGGCGCTATTTTCTTTCCAGTTTCCAAAATGGTTTTATATGGTGCTTTACCATTTTTGTCCAAATATTGGTAGTGTTCTATTTCTAAATAACGGATTAATTTTTCAACAGATTGATAGGTTAGTTTAAGACAATCTAGTTCAATATTATTATAGCAGATTTTATATAAATCACAGATTGTTTCAGGTTTTATCTTAGAAGCCAGTTTACTTAATAAACATTGCGTATTGATTTGCTTTTTCTGTATGTAATATTGGATTTTATCTCTGGACGTTAGGGAAGAAATGGTCTCTTTAATTCTTATTTTGTTTCTTACTAATTCCTTCTTTAATACCCAATTGCAATAACATAAAAAAAGGTTTTCATAGGAAAGATTTTCAAATTTAGAATTGACTATAACATAAAGAACAGCCCTTTCTTTATCCCAAAAACAATTATAGTTGCCTTCTTTAATTTGAAGTTGCTCTTGAATTTTGGGAATCCATTGTAGAACTTCTTCAGAAAGCTGTGTTTGAGAATTTTTAAAAACAGGAGCAAGGGGATGGAGACTATTTATCCCTTCCGAAATCTTGACTTGTTGTTTTTTGTTTGCTAAGCTCACTTCATAAATAATCTGGCTTTGGGGAGCTTCATTATTTAGAAGTTGCGATAGGTACTCAGGACTAATTTTTTGTGGATTTTGTATTTCACTAATTAGACTATCATACTTTTCAAGTAGGTATTTGTTGTTCATAAATGAAATAAACTATTGTAATTGTCGATACTTTTTTATTGACGATACAATTGAATACTTCTATTCGGAATTCATCCAGTTTGTGTTATGTATTATTACTGGATTTTAGGAGTCCTAATATAGTAATCAATTGCGATTATTTTACATTTTGGACAACTGTGGTTTATTTAAAAGGAAATAAGAACCGATAAGGGACTTATTTCCTTTATTTAAAATGACAAACCCGTGGTATTTAGTTGGACATTTTTGTAATTGGAAATTTTTAAAACTGCTGTTTTGTATTGTGAATTAGTATGTGTTATTGGATTTCATATTTTTCATTAAATCATCGAAACTTCTATTAGCGTTTAAAATATCAGTATTGTTAGCTTGCAAGCCTTCGAGTGCATTTAATATAGCGGTATAACTTTGTTTAATCAGTGCAGCTCCTAAGCTGAGTCTTTTTACTCCCATATCTTTCAATTCAGGAATTGAAACTTGTAGATTAGGAAAACCTACTAAAACATTTAACGGTCTGTCAATATTTGCAAGCACCGTACTGATTTGCTCTTTTGTTGTTAAGCCTGGTGCATAAAGTATATCAGCTCCTGCTTCCTGAAAGGTTTGTAATCGGGTGATAGTATCTTTTAGGTCTGTTTTCCCTATAAAAAAATTATCTGCTCTTGCTGTAATTGTAAAAGGAAAGTTTACTTCTCTTGAAGCAGCTACTGCAGCTGCCAGCTTTTCTTTTGCCATTTCTAAAGGGTAAACCTTCCCGTTTTTCACATCTTCAATGGAAGTACTTATTACTCCGGTTTTTATCAATGAACTTATGTTGTTATAAACGTTGTCCGGATTATCAGCAAAACCATATCCAAAATCAGCTGAAACTGGTAAGGAGGTTGCATTGACTATTTCACAAAGGTTTTCTAAAGTATCTTTTAAAGAAAGACTATTATCAGGAACACCTTTTGATAAAGCAAAAGCTGAGCTTGAAGAACCTAATGCCTGAAAACCACCGGAACTTATTAAGTTTGCAGAAGCGCTATCCCAAGCATTGGGCATGATAAAGGATTTGTTTTCTGAATTATGGAGTTCTTTAAAAATCTTTGCTTTTTCCTGTTGTGTTAGCATAAGCTTAATTAGTAATTGTTTTATTAATTGGAATGAATAACAATGTACCATCCATCATTCCCGGAGAAACAATAGTGTTTTTGAAAATGGTAAAATCAGCGGGGCCATTAATTGGTTCATCCATTTTTACAACAGCTTCCTTTCCCGTTTTTAATGTGATAGTTTGAATGATTCCCTTTTTTTCAAAGGCAACCCAATCACTAAAATAGAGAATGTCGTCATGTATTTGAATTCCATCATAATAGCCTTTTTTGTCCGTTAAAAGAGTGAAATTGTTGTTTTGGAGATTAACATACCCTACAATTCCATTGGGGTTGTTGTCAGTTCCAAAACCGTTCACATATAATTTTGCCGATCTTTTGCAACAAAAAAGCCCGTTTATACCAGGAATAACTTTATCTGTTTTTACTTCAGAGAATGTTTTATTAATTAAATTGACTTTGAATAATTTGTTTTTATCGGTCGCAGAAACATACAAGGTGTTTTTATCCCAAACTGCTATATCGTTCAAAAATGAGGTTTCATTTCCAAAGTCAATTTGATACAGTTTGTTTCCTGTTTTTAAATCAAAAGCAACTATTCTGTCGATATCATTGGTATATAAAACACCGTTGTCTATAGCTAAACCTTTTGGAGCATTCAATTTTTCAGCCGTAAAAGATGATTTAATTATTTTCCCACTACTATTCAATACTATTATTTTTCCATCCTGATCTTTAGCCATTGGAGCCAGTTCTTTTCCAATATCCGCCACATACAGGTATTTGCCATCAGTTGCCACACTTTCAATGTGATTGAAACCTCGAACAATTTCAGTGGACTGTGCGCTGATTTCCAAAATGAAAAGTATAGATGACAGTATAAGGGAACTTTGTATATAATTACTCTTTTTCATCGTTATGTGGATCTAGATATTGATCAGTAAAATGTACTTTATGTTTGTCTTTGCTGAATTTTTCTGCATTGTAATTTGTCGATTTTCCTTTTGCTATAGACAGAGTTTGCCATTTTTCATTAACAATCATTTTTCCGATGAATACAATTTGACCAACGTGATAAGGATAATGAGCTAATTGGCGATTGATGGCTTCCACAACAGTATGTCCTTGATTACGTATGTAAATGATTTTCTCTAAATCTTCTTCCTTTAGGTTTTTGAGTGTCTCAAGGAAACATTTCCAGCCTTCTTCCCAAAGTTCAACTATTGCCTCTTTGGTATGAATATCATTTTCAAATTCGGCATCACGGTTTCGCCATTCTTTTTCCCCATCTGAAGTAAGAAAATCAGTCCAACGAGAAAGCATATTACCGCTTAGATGTTTTACAATTGTAGCAATGCTGTTGCTTTCTTCATTGTATTGCCATACTAATTTATCATCAGCTAATTGTGATATAGTTTTGTCTCCTAACAATTTGTAATATTCAAATTGTTTGATAACGCTGTTTATATAATCTGTTTTCATTGTCTAAAGTTTTAAAATGTTATTTATTCTTCAGATTAATTTATTGTATTGGTCTGCTAATTAAGAAATGAGACTTTGGCAGATTTTTAATTTAATACCAGTTTTTATTCTTTTTTAGAGTGGTAATATGTGCTAAATGATGATTAGAATGCCATGCATAATTGCCTATGTATTCTATTAGTTGAAATTCTTTATTGTGTTCTGGGTGAAAAAAGGTTTTTTCCAGTTCTGATTCTGTCAAGTTAGCGATTAGTGTTGACCATCTTTCGTGAATTCCTTCAATGATTTTTAATGATACTTCAATTGGAAATTCTTTACTATCACTAAGTTCAGCCCAACGATCTTCAAAATATGGTTTTATAACAGGTTTGTCTTCTGTAAGCGCTAATTTGAATCTTATAAAACCATTAATATGACTGTCGGCGCAATGATGAATCACTTGTCTTATTGTCCAGCCATTTGTTCGATATGCAGTATCCAATTGACTGTTTGTTAAATTAGAAACTTCTTTTGTTAGTTTTGAAGGGAATAATTCTATGTCATTTCTCCATTTTTCAAGTATTTCTTTGTTTATCACTTCTGGTTTTACAAATTGACCAATTGGATATTTTTGCTCTTCGGTTGTCATATAATTTATTTGTTAGTTATTAGTAAGACATAATAGTAGTGAAAGGTTTCCTAATTATTGTAAAATTCTTAAATAATCAACCCATGGACCAACTTCCTCTTTGTATTGTTTTGCCATAACTCTTGAGATTTGGTTCATGTGAGCCAAATCATGCACCACCCAAGTGGCAATTAATTGTGATAAATTAACCTCGCCTAAATCAGGATGAATTGCTTTTTTCATTAGTTGTTCTTCCGTTATATTTAATGAACGAAGTTTAGTAATACTTGAAAAACGAATTTTTACAAATTCATTTAATAATTGTAATAAGGTTTTGTTTTTATTTTTATCAATTTGTGCGAACCTATCCAAAGGCTCGAATTTTACAACGACTGCATCAGAAAGGGTAATTTCTATGCGGGGAATCCAATTGCTTTCATCACAATGAATAAGATGGCCAACAACATCAAAAGCAGACCAACTTTGATTTCCTTCATTATTTAATGTCCATTCTTCAGATATATTATCTAATAAAATAGTTAAAAGCTGAGGTGTTTTTTCTAATATTTGAATTGATTTTTCGATACTGAAATTCATGATTTTAATTTTAGTTGTTCCAAAATTTGGTTTAAAAAATACTATTTACCACCGGTAATATCTATGAAAGTTCCTGTTGAAAAAGAGGCTTCTTCAGAGAGCAGCCAGATTATTGCATTAGCCACTTCGGAAGGTAATCCTCCTCGTTTCATAGGAATGGTTTCTGCAAGTCTGTTTACCCGATTAGATTCACCACCATCTGCATGTATGTCTGTGTAAATAAAGCCTGGTCGAACAGCATTGACCCGAATCCTTTCACTAGCGACTTCTTTTGATAAACCTACTGTTAAAGATTCAATAGCGCCTTTTGTGGCAGCATAATCAATATATTCATTTGGAGCTCCTGTTACTGCAGCTATTGAAGATACGTTTACAATTGCTCCACCTGCACCACCATATTTGGTTGACATTTGTTTTACTGCGAGTTTAGAACATAAAAAACAGCTAATAATATTTGATTTTATTATGTTGTTGAATCTTTCTAAACTTAAATCATCCAGTCTTGATTGTCTTTCTAATATCCCGGCATTGTTAACCAATGCGGTTATTTTTCCAAAATCCTTTTCAATATTTTCAAATAAAGAATAGACTTCCTTTTCTACAGAAACATCAGCTTGGTAAGCAATAGCTGTTCCGCCATCCTGAATGATTTTATTGACAACATCATTTGCTGTCTCATTATTTTTAAGATAATTTACACATACATTATAGCCTTTTTTAGCAGCAAGCAGGGCTACTTCAGCTCCGATTCCTCTACCAGCTCCCGTTATTAAGATTGTTTTATTCATAATCGTTAGGCTTAGTATATTACTGAAAAATTAATCTAATTGAATTTTAAAATTCCAGTTGTATTTGTCTGGAGAACGTTCATATCGGATATCATTTAATTTAGTTTTTAAATCATACATGATCGCATCATCAGCAGTATAGGTAGAATATTTGTCTTGTTTGTAAGTGATTGATTCAAATGGAGCAATAACCGCTGCTGTGCCAATCCCAAAAGCTTCTACTTTTTTTCCTGATTTTAAAGCTTCAATTAATTCTTCTACCGAAATATTTTGCTCAGCAACATTGATGTTATTATCTCGGGCAATTTGCAATAAAGAATCTCTGGTAATTCCATCCAAAATAGTATCCGATAGTGGTGGTGTGATTAGTTTATCTTCGATTATAAAAGCAACATTCATTGTTCCGGACTCTTCAATGTATTTTTTCTTTTCAGCATCCAGCCATAAAATCTGATCATAACCTTGTTTTTTTGCTTCTAATTGAGGTAAAAGTGCTGCACCATAATTGCCACCATTTTTTGCAAAACCTACACCGCCTTTTGCAGTACGCGTATATTTTTCTTCAACTATTACGTTGAGATTCCCTTGGTAATAACTTTTTATGGGACTACATACCACCATAAAAGTATATTCGGCAGAAACGTCTACACCTAATTTTTCTTGTGTTGCAAACATAAATGGACGGATATACATTGAAATTTCAGGATGTGTTTCAGGTAACCAATTGTTTTCTGTTTTAATTAATTCTAAAATACCATCAATGAATATTTTTTCACTTATAGTTGGCATAGCCATTCTTTCAGCAGATTTGTTGAAACGGCTAAAATGTTTGTCTAAGCGAAATACATTTAGGTTATTATTAATTGTTCTGTACGCTTTTAAACCTTCAAATATGGTTTGACCGTAATGAAGTGCCATGCTTATAGGTGAAATATTGATTTTGTCAAAAGGTTTAATTTTATAATCAGACCATATCCCGTTTTTGTAAGTTGCAACAAGCATATTATCTGTTGCCTGAACTCCAAATGTGAAATTATTGAAGTCGAATGTGTTGTAATTATGTGTTTTTGGATTCATAATTTAGTGTATATTTTTAAGTTTATTAAAATGGAAAATATGATTTAAAGAAATCTTTTGATTAACTGATTTGACACCAAATCAATAATGGGAGTAAAGAGTTATTTCATGCAGACAAGTAGCATTTGTCTTTTCTGAAGAAGGAGGTTGTTATCCCAGAAATATAGAAAACAGTAATGAGTTGTCTTACTGAACTTATAAAATGTATAAGCCAAGTGCTCTATGGTAATGGTGATTTTTTGTATGGTAAGATGCATGTGACCTAATGTTTTATACAAAATTAGGTCACTTATTAATTCATTATTATTCCAAAAAGTTCAAAAAGTATTACTAAAGGTTCATTTGATACTGTTTGGGTGTAACGCCAAATTTCTTTTTAAATGATTTTATAAAACCCGTATGGGTTTCAAACCCTAAATCGAGATAAAAATCGGAAGTTCGGGCATTAATATCCTGAAGTTTTAATAGTGCTGTTTCCAGCCTTTTGTCATTTAGCCATATCCCTGGAGTTGTATCATAAATTCTTTGAAAAGTTCTTTTGAAAGTTGATAAACTCATGTTGCATAAAAATGCTAATTGAGATATGCTTATTCTTGAATTTATATTGGCTTCAATGATAAGTTTAAATTGGATCTGTGACAGAGGGGTAGGTTTTTCTAATAAAAAGTTTAAATAGTCTGTTCCAAATTCCTGTACAATCAAATGAAGTATTTCTTCTGTTTTGAGATGGATTAAACTGTCTGTTAGTTTTATTTTGTTGTTGCGGATGGACTTAATAAATGTGTCAATTGCAGGAGTTTTTGAACCAACTTTAAACTCATTTGTAGTTGACGTATCTTTACTATTTTTCTTTTTGTAAGAACTTATAACTTTCTCTAATAGCTCGTTATCAAAAAAAATTAAGAGACTTGAATATATATTATTTGGGGATAAATGTTCGGTCATTAAACATTTCCCCATTTTCATAATTACGAATTGTTCCTTATCAATGGATACTTTAAAGTTTGGTGAAATTATGTATTTGATGCCATCGGTAAGTAAACTTATTGCATTTGTTTCTAGTACAACTTGTGCATTGTTTACCTGATTGTAATTTACATAGTCAAAAATATAGCAAGATTCCGGATTTTTATCCGAATCATTTCCTTTAAACATACTAGGTAATGTGTAAATCATGTTGCAAAAAATATTATAATTGAATATTTAAATCAGTACTAATGTAAGGTTTTTAATTTGTCTTTTTTAATGTAGTATAATTAGTAATGAATTTTTCTTTTAAAATTTTCATATCCTCACTCACTTTTCTGTCCAAAACTTTAGCGTAGTGCTGAGTTGTTCTCAAATTTTTATGACCTAGCATTTTGCTTACGCTTTCAATAGGAACTCCATTGGTAAGCGTTACAGTGGTTGCAAAAGTATGCCGGGCAATGTGGAATGTTAGTTCCTTATCTATTTCACAAATATCAGCTAACTCTTTTAAATATGCATTCATTTTTTGATTGGATAGAATAGGGAGTAACTTGTTTTCATTTAAGCATTGCGGATGATTTTCGTATTTGTCAATAATCATCTGTGTTACCGGAAGGATTGGGATTTTAGAAGCTGATTCTGTTTTTTGTCTGTGAGTTGAAATCCATTTTTCACCATCTATACCAAGCACAATATTGGATTTTGTTAAATTGAAAACATCAATATAAGCAAGACCTGTAAAACAGGAAAAAATAAACATATCTCGAACTAATTCTAAGCGCTTTATTTTAAGGTTTTTATTCAGTAATGAATCAATTTCATTTTCAGTGAGATAGGTTCTTTCCGTTTCTTTTACTTTACCCTTGTAATTAAGAAACGGATCTTTTTCAATCCATCCATTTAAATAAGATTGTTTTACAATTTTGCCAAAGTTTCTAACATACTTTATTGTTGAGTTGTTGTTACAGTTTTTAGTGTTTCTTAAGTAAAAATCAAAATCATTGATAAAAGCGATATCAACTTGTTTTATTGAAATATCATTAACGGAATATTGATACTTTAGAAATTCTTTCGTGTGACTGAGGGATGTTTCATATTTTTTATAGGTGTTAATCGAAAATTCTTTACCGATTAGCTCTTTCATGCGTTTATTGTGATCTTCAAAAATGATAATTAATTTTCTTTGTTTTTCTTCAATACCTAAAAGCTTATTCTTGAAAGTTTGGGCATTAATTTCCTGGTTGTTATTTACCATCCATTTTTCGATTTCATAGGCTTTGTTTTTAAGAATATCAAGGTAACTGTTTAATAGTCTAGCTTCTTCTGAATTTCCTTTGATTTTGCCTGCCGCTGTATTCCATTTTGATTTTTCTACAAATTTAGAGGTGCTTAATTCAATACGAGTGCCGTTAATTGTTATTCTCTGATAAATGGGAAGTAAACCGTTTTTTGATACTTTAGAACTTTTCACGTAGAAAAGTATTGACATTTTGTGTTTCATTTTGTGGTGACTTAAATGTTATTCAAATTAATTATTTAATACTCATTTGTCAAGATGTTCATCTTTTGAACTGCTTGCTATCACTGGCTTTGCGAGAAATTCGGTTACCCTGTTTTTACGTTTTTTAGGGTAACCGATTTTAACACCAATGGTTTGAGATTTAATAGATAATTTGAATAGTACCAAAAACAAAAAAGCCTGTAAATCATACGATTTACAGGCTTTTGAACCAATTTGAATTTGTTTTTGTGGAGTGAATGGTGCTTTAGTCGAACACCTTTTTCCAATTTTAACTTTTCTAGATGGTTTAAAAATGGAGTTGTAATATGTTGGTTTTTATTGATTTAAGTTTTTTTTGGATGCGTGGAGTTTTAGTGTTTATATTGTTTTTAGATAATTAATTTAAGTATAAACAGTAAATTTTGATAGTAAAAATGAGGTTTGAAATAAAATAGAATTAAAGAGAAATAATTAATTTAAAAAGTGACTAGGAGTACAATCGAACTATTTTTTTTTAATTGAGCTTTAATCCTAGCCCCAACCGAACAAATGTCGAACCATTTTATAGAGGAGTTAGAGCAATTGGTAAGAAATAAAAAATTGAATCAATACAGTGAAGGTGAAATTAGATCTGTTTTTTGAGAATTATATTATCTGCTTTTATTTTTTTCTGATTATTAAATTCCTAATATTTTTCTCAATTGTTCCTTGTCAATACTCGTCCCTGCAAAATCATCAAAACTTCTTTCTACAGCTTCAATTATATGATTTTGGATAAATGAAGCACCTTCACGAGCGCCTTGTGATGAGGATTTGATACAACATTCCCATTCCATTACCGCCCACAAATCGCATCCATATTTTGTTAATTTTGAAAAAACACTTTGAAAATTAACTTGACCATCGCCTAAAGATCTAAATCGCCCAGCTCTATCTTTCCAAGCTGAGTATCCGCCGTAAACACCTTGTTTTCCTGTGGGATTAAATTCAGCATCTTTTACATGAAACGCTTTAATCCGTTCGTGATAGAAATCTATAAAACTTAAATAGTCCAATTGTTGTAACACAAAATGGCTTGGGTCATATAATATATTTGCACGTTGGTGATTCGCTGTTGCTTCAAGAAAACGTTCAAATGAAATTCCATCATGTAAATCTTCACCAGGGTGAATTTCATAGCATAAGTTTACATCATGTTCATCAAAATGATTTAAAATAGGTAACCAACGTTTTGCTAATTCTTCAAATCCCATTTTGACTAGTCCGTTTGGACGTTGAGGCCAAGGATAAACGGTATGCCATAACAAAGCTCCCGAAAATGTAGCATGTGATTTTAATCCTAATCTACCGCTTGCAGTTCCTGCATTTTTTACGGTTTGGATTGCCCATTCTGTTCTTGCTTTTGGATTATTTTTGACAGTTTCAGGAGCAAATCCATCAAACATAGTGTCATAAGCCGGATTTACAGCGACTAATTGTCCTTGTAAGTGAGTAGATAACTCCGTTATTTCTAATCCATAGGAGTTCACTTTTCCTTTTAAATCATCACAATAGGTTTGGCTTTCTGCTGCTTTATCAATATCGATTAAATTGCTTTCCCAAGTTGGGATTTGGATTCCTTTGTATCCTAAATCTGATGCCCATTTACACATTCCTTCCAAACTATTAAATGGAGATTCACTGCCTACAAATTGAGCTAAAAATACCGCTGGTCCTTTGATTGTTTTCATCTTTATCTTTTTGATATTTTGTTTTCTAAACTACTATCTTTTTAGCTAGTTCATTTTAACCCATGTTGAGTTATTTTTATCACTCTCTACCGCTGCATAAATAAATTGCATTCCTCTTATTCCATCATAAACCGTTGGATAGTCAGGTTTGTCAATCGTTTTATGGTCTAATACCGCCATTAAATGAATAGCGAAGTTTTTGTAAATCGTTGCAAAAGCTTCTAAATATCCTTCTGGATGTCCAGCAGGAATTCTCGAACTATTTAATGCTTCAGGATATAAATCATTTCCATTAGGAGTAAAGATTTTTATAGGTTCTTTTAGCCAATGTGTAATTAATTGATTTGGATTTTCTTGATGCCACTCTAAGCTTCCTTTTTCACCATATACTTTAATGGATAAACTATTTTCTTCACCCAATGCAATTTGGGAAAATGACATTGTTCCTTTGGCGCCATTTTCCATTCTGATAAGCAAATTCCCATCATCATCTAATATTCTTCCTTCACCAAATCTTCCTAAATCGGCAGCGAGTTCTTCGATTTTTAAACCAGTTATATACTCAACTAAATTTTCTGCATGCGTACCAATATCGCCTAATGCACCGCCTATACCAGATTTACTAGGATCCACTCGCCAGGAGGCTTGTTTATGTCCTGTTTTTTCTACGGATGTCGATAACCAACCTTGTAAGTACTGCACTTGAATTTTTCGGATCTTTCCTAAATCACCATTAATAACCATAGCTTTTGCCTGTTTAACCAAGGGATGCCCTGTATAATTGTGAGTTAAGGCAAATAAAAGGCCACTTTTAGTTACTATTTTTTCTAACTCAATTGCTTCTTCTAAAGTTAAAGTCATGGGTTTATCACACACAACATGAAATCCATTTTCTAAAGCTAATTTAGCGGGTGAAAAGTGTTTGTGATTAGGTGTAACAATCGCAACAAAATCCATACGTTGGTCTGCTGGAAGTGCTTTCTCCTTTATGAACATTTCTTCATAATCTTTGTAACATCTTGTTTCAGGAAGGTATAATGCTTTGCCTGATGCTATTGATTTTTCTGCATTACTACTAAAAGCGCCACAGACTAAGTCTATCATCCCGTCCATACTAGCTGCTTTTCGATGAACATCCCCAATAAAAGAACCGATTCCTCCACCAATCATTCCCATTCTTAATTTTCTTGCCATTTTGTTTTATTTACAAGCCCATTTAAAGCCTCTAGTTAATAATTGCCAAACTTCAGGATTCTCAAAATCTTTTGGACTGTGTCCGATTGATAAATAATAGACAGACCCTTTTCCATAATTAGTTGTCCAACATACAGGCATTACAGTACCTTTAATCCAGTAATTATGAGTGTCCGAAAAAGTTGTTGTAGCCAGTACTTTTACTTTAGGATCAATATGCATATAGTATTGCTCAGAATTTTTGACATTAAAGTTGGATATTCCCTTTGTAATAGGATTACTATCCTTTATTATAACAACATCATAATCAATTAATCCCCCTGGATGCGTGACAAACTGTCCTCCAATCATATATTGATAATCGGTATTGTTTCTAAATGAATCACCTAATCCTCCATGACAACCAGCAATACCGGTACCATTTTTAATGGCATCTAAAAGTCCTTTACTTTGTTCTTTGGTAATTTGTCCCATTGTCCAATATTGAATAACAAGGTCTGTGTTGTCCATAATTTCTTTTTGCGTGTAAATGCCTAATGAATCGCTTAAAGTCACGATAGCTCCCTCATTTTCGAGCCATTTATGTACTCTTTCGGCAAAAAGTTTAGGTTGGTGTCCTTCCCATCCGCCGTAAACAAGAACAACTTTTTTATTTTTGAGAGAGGTCAAGTTGTTGTCTCTATTCATTTTTTGAGAAGTACTTGCAATTGTAAAAATCAAACAAAGAAATACGGTAAATAAATAAGTGTGATTGAATTTCATGGAGTTGTTGTTAAGTTTAATTAATAATCATATTTTGTAATATTTTTTTAGCTACAATACTTGCGGAAGTATTTGATTTAATAGCTTTTTTTAGGTCTAAAGATGATAAAATGATTTCACCACGTCCTAGAGGTATTCTCACCACAGCCGAGTATAATTCTTCTTTATGGTCAGCATAAATACCCACAATGGTTTCTCCATTTTCACTTCGAATACCCAGTCGATTGTTTTCATAACCTGCTAAACATTGATACTCCCAGTTGAAAGCGGTATTAACAGGCAAATCATTAAATATTTTGTCTTCTTTTACAAAATAATTTCCACCGTACCAATTGGTTTTTATTTTTTTACTCCCTCTATAATCCATTACTTCTTTGGTCGATAACCAATTGGAAAAATTTTCCACATCATCAATAATAACAAGTTTGTTTCCGTGACTTACCCATCTTAAAATATCCTGTCTAAGCGGAAAAGCTTGTTTTCCAAACAAGGTATTAAAATTATCAGTTAGCAGTACTTTGGTTTTAATATCTTGAATTTTTACAGCAGTAACATTGTTATTTACTATGGCAATACCTTTTAATAAATGACTTAAAGTATTTGTTGTATCTGAAATAGTAATTGTTGGTAATTCTTTTTTTAACGAAGTTATAAATAGTTTTTCGAATCCTGTAGCAATTGTTTTGTCTCCCTTTTTTAGGCTTGTATTAATAGTGATATAGCCATCATTAATAACGGGAAAATTGATGTTTTCTTTTAAAAGCTGCCCATAAGTATCTTTTCCGATAAGGTTTACGGAGAATGAGTTTTTATAAATTTCACCCGAATTATCAGTTGCTGAAATTTCTAGTGTATGATTTCCTTGAATGTTTTTTTCATTAACAATATGAAGATCTATAGTAGCATTTTTTCCTTTTTCTAAAACCAATTCACGTGCTTTTACAGCAACAAATAAGGGTTGGTTGTAGTGTGCCATTATTTTTGGATTGGCTTTTGGATTTCTAAAAATATCTACTATACCAGAATGATTTTCAATTTTCTCACCTTCCCATCCATTTACAACATAGCAATCAACAGTATTACTTATTCTAACGTTCTCAATCATTCTACCTTGATAATACATAGCAACACTTCCCAGACTTTGGGTTAAACTATCTACTGTTGAAAATGCTTTTCGAAACCCCTTAGTAGTTAAAAAGGCATCAAAAGCATTGAATTGGTTGATATAAGCTTGTCCGTCCCAACCTAGATTTTTTCCTTTTAATTCGTTGTTTAACAATTCTAATCGAGGTGGTGTACCGATTGCTCCATCTTCGCCCCACATCACAATTTCACTAGTATTGTTTGAATTTCGATTAAAATCAGTAGGGCTGTTGTAAAATTTATCCAAATAAACCCCTGGTCCATCCGCATGATGCATATCCCACCATCCTTGATATAATAACGTATGGTCGTAAGGGAGCATGTGTAATTTAACCGGAGCTTCAATTTTTTCTGGATTTAAATCATTTAAATATTTCATTTTTTTTGAAAAATTTGTAGAAGTAAAGGTGATAGTGCGAGTTTCATCCCAATTATGAGCTAATTGTATATCGTCAACTTCAAAAGGTTCAGGATCGCGAGTAGATTCATTTATCATATTATAGATAACCAGTGAAGGATGGCTTCTGAAAAGTGTAATCATTCTTTTTAATCGCTCTCTATTGATGTCTTGAGAGAATTTTGAATTTATTCCTGTCTTATAACCACCAGGCTCTGCATAATAGAGTAATCCCATTTCGTCAGCAAGGTCTAATATCATTTCTTGACCAATGCCTCTATGAAAATTCAGCATATTCAATCCTAAATCTTTAGCAACCTGAATTTGTTTTTTTGCCAATTCTTTGGTAGGAATCATTCCGTTTACCGGCCAATATCCCCAAGAAATCGAGGTGCGTAGCATCACTCTTTTATGGTTCAATTGAAATTGTTTGTCGCCATTTACATCAACCACATCAAACCATCTAAAACCAAAACGTTTTATAGCAATGTCTTCACTACCGTCAGCTCCTTTCCATTTTAATTTTACAAAATAAAGATTGGGGGTTTCAATAGACCAAAGTTTTGCTTTGGGAAAATCTAGGTTAAAAGAAGTTTTATTATTGTTCGAAAGCGATATTGTTTTAGACAATAAAACTTTGTTTTCAGTTTCATAAAGTTCGGCAATAAGTTCACCATTTAATTTTGGATTTGAACTATTTAGGGTTGTTTCTATTGTTATTTTAGTTATTTCTGGAGTGTTTTTAATAAAAATATCTTCAAAATAACTTTTGTCTTTTACGGTAATAGTTACACCTCCAGTAATACCTCCAAATCCGTGACTAGCGCTCAAGGGTTGTTTCATACCCCAGTAATCATTGAGAAAATCAATCCATGCAAAATTCCCATCAGGATCTGTAATTCTGACTGCTAATTTATTGTTTTTGGAATAATCAATATATTTTGAAATTTCAATAGAATAAGGTGTTCCATTATAGATGTCATAACCCACTAATTGTTTATTGATATAAATTTCAGCTCTTAAACGGGTACTTTCAAAATTTAGAAATATTCGTTTCCCTTTCCAATTTTGATTTGCTTTGAATTGTGTTGAAAACCAGGAAACACCAATGTAATCTCCAGTAATTCCGAAACTATTTCCATTTTCTCCCCAAAAATGTTCTTCTACAGTCGATGGAATAGTAATTTCTTTTCCTTTTTTTTGAAGTGTTTCCCATCCTCCTGTTGGAGGATTGTTAGGTAATTTGCTGATTTCAGGAGTCAAATAAAGCTCATCATTTGCCCATGTTGCCTCTTTATCTAAACAAAGTCGCCATTTTAAACTAGTTAGGTCTGAAACTTTGTTGTCCTGAGAAAATACATTAATAGAGAATACACAAAACAAGAAGAGTAAAACAATAGATTTCATTGAAATTTTGTTTAAAGTTAGATTGTAAATTTAGAAGTAAAAGGAGGAGAGAGATTGTTCAATTGTACTTGATAATTGCTTTTTCTGTTACAATTAAGTTTTTTTATTTATAAATAGGGAGCTAAAACAAAATAAAAGGATTTAGATTTATTATCATATTATATTTATTAGGTGATTGATGGTTTTACTTTAATATCTTTTAGACTTTTAGAAATGTAACATAAAATCAAATTAGGATTTCTTTACTTCTTGTTTTTTTTTTGGATAAAAAATATAGAGCAAAACTCAATATAACTCAAAGGAGGAAAATAATTTGATTATCGTGTTTTTTTGTTTTAAAATACAACATTCTCCAGATTCTCATTATCATCATAATTTTCTGAGTGCCTTGCTAAAACTTGATCAAAAACACACCTCAGTTTGTATTTATAAATTTAGGATCCCTCCTAAAGCACTTTTTTTAAAAGGAATTTCATTGAATTAAAACAAAAAAGCAAGAGTTCGAACTAAAAACGCTAAATTTAATTTAACATAAGGATTAACTTTGTTTAACAGTATTTGAGCAACTGTAACATGATTATTAGCGATTTTGTAAATTTTGAACTATTTTAAAATGATTAAAAAAGGAGTAGTGTTTTTTTTCTGGCTTTTATTTGCTTTTCAACTGTCTTTTTCTCAAGAAATAGCCTTACGATTCAACAGGTTATCTGTTGATGATGGATTGGCACATTCTGATGTTACCTCTATAATTCAAGATAATGGAGGTTTTATTTGGTTTGGTACGTTAGGAGGATTAAATAGATTTGATGGGTATGAGATAAAAACATTTATCAATAGAAACTCTCCATTTGAAAGTGTATATAAAAATAGAATAGTTAAAATAGTTCCCCAAAATAATTTATTATGGTTAGTTACACAGGGTGGAATTGAATGTTTTGATATTAAGAAAGAGAAATTTTTGAACCTCAAATGGAAATTAAACGATAATTCTACATTAAGTAATGTAAAGATAAATTCTATTTATATTTCTAATGCCGGAAAAGCATATGTTTTGTCTAATAATTATCTAAAAGTTTTTTCGATTGATTTCTCTTCCGGAAATCAAATCATACTTACTGAAATATTTTTAAACAATACACCTAAAAACACCATTTTTTTAGATATGAAATCTGATAAAAATGGTTTAGAATGGATTATTACAAGCAGAGGGTTGTTTTTTGTTGAAAACATTAGTGGTAAAATAAAACTTAGGAAGATTGTAGTTTCAAATGGAGACACTATCTATTCTGTTTTTACAGGATTGTATACCAAGGAAAATAATTATTTGCTTTTAGGAACTGAAAATGGCTTTCTTAAAGCAAACACTTCCATATTTGATACTAAGAAACAACAAACAGTTTCTGCATCTTTTTATAAAATTAATTACCCTAAAATAAGTTTACAAGATGGAATTGATAATGGTTTTTTTGTAAACACGTTCGAAAAAGGTTTAGATAATAATTATTGGATTGGAAGTACACTTGGATTAATTAAAGCAACACTTGTTGGTACAGCTTATAAATATAATTTTTTTAATGAAAATAATTCAAATTTATCATTTAGTTCTGTAATAGGGCTTTTAAAAGATAAATCGGGATGTTTGTGGATTTCTAATTATGATGGAGGAGTTAGCTATGTTGATTTAAATCAAAAGCGATTTAATAGTTTAAAGCATGAATTAAAATCATCAACAACAATTTCGGAAAATTATGTGCGAGCTATTTTAGAAGATAGTAGTGGAAATGTTTGGTTAGGTACTGAAAAAACAGGATTAAACTATTACAATTTTGAAACAAAAAGTATAAAAACTTTTACTCATTCTGAAAATAATAAAGGAAGTATTTCTTCTAATAAGATTAGATCTCTTGCTTTAGACAATAAAGAGCGACTTTGGGTAGGAACTGTAGATGGTTTGAATATTTTTTCAAAAGAATCGAATTCTTTTTTTAGAATTTCAGATAATGGAATAGGCGATAAGTTCCTTTCTAACAAGATTATATTTAGTATTGCTAAAGATAAATTTGGTAATATTTGGGCAGGTTCCTGGCAAAACGGTTTAAATAGAATTAAGTATAGTGATAGTAAAAATTATTCCATTGAGAAAATTTTCAAAAAACAAGGAAGTCACTATGGTCTTTCCTCGAATGTAATAACATTTATTTATGCAGATGATTTTTATCCCGAAGTGTTTGTGGGTACAGATAATGGATTGAATCATATCTTTTTGAATGAAGATGGAACAATTCGTAAAATTTTGCATTATCTAGGTAGTAAAACAACTGTAAATACTATTAGTTCAAATTGGGTGTGGCCTATCATACGTGAAAATGATTCTACATTATGGATTGGAACATTGGGAGGAGGATTGAACAGAATAACTCTTAATAATAAATTAAAATTAGGTTATAAAGCTCAAACCTTTTCGGTAAATCAAGGTGCGCCTTCAACGGATATTGAAACCATTTTGTATGATAAAAAAAATAATGATTTGTGGCTTGGAGGTAAGGGTCTTTCTAAGTTTGATATAACAAAGAAACAGTTTACTAACTTTGATAAAGATGATGGATTAGTAGGAAATAGCTTTAAAGTTGGATCAGCATATCAAGGAAAAAGTGGTCGATTTTATTTTGGAAGTACAGAGGGAGTTAATTTCTTTATACCTTCTAATATAAAAGTTAATAATTACAATTCAAGAGTAGTATTAACAAATTTATACGTAAATAATAAAATTGTTACAATTGGAGAACTCAATGAAAAAAATGAAATATTATTAAATCAATCGATTAATTCTATCGATGAAATAAGATTAAATCATTTAGAAAATAATTTTCAATTGCAATTTTCATCCTTACATTATGGAAATCCTAATCGAAATCATTTCAAATATAGATTGTTAGACTATAACAAAAAATGGATTGATGCTGATGCTAATGATAGAAAAGCAAGCTACTCAAATTTACCCTATGGAGACTATGTTTTTGAAGTTATGGGGACAAATAATGATGGTGTTTGGTCAAAGGAAATCAAACGTTTGAAAATAACTGTTTTAGCACCTTGGTGGTTTACTAATTTCGCCATCTTTTTATATGTTTTAATTTTTATATGTGGATTATTTTTCAGCTATTATTTGATTATTAGATGGTTTAAATTGAAAAATGATTATGAAGTATCAAAAATCCACGAACAAGAAAAAGAAAAATTATTTCAATTAACTACTCAATTTTTCACAAATATATCGCATGAGTTTAAAACACCTTTAACTTTAATTTTAAATCCGCTGGAAAAATTACTTAATAAAGACAAGATTAATGAATATAAAAAAGAGAAATATTATCAGTTAATGTATAAAAATGCTATTAGGCTTTTAAGGTTAATTAATGAACTGGTGGATTATCGAAAGATAAATTCAAATTCATATAAACTAAATGCTAAGTTAAATGAAATAGTACCTTTTTTAAATGAAATAGAAGAAGCTTTTATTGCAACGACAGAAAATAAATCTATTGAATTGATTTTTGAAAATAAATTACCTATAAAGAAATTTCAGTTTGATAAAGCAGTATTAGAAAAAATCATTTTTAATATATTAGGAAACTCACTAAAATTTACTCCAAATAAGGGAAAAATAAGTATAAAATTAGCATTAGAAAAAGAAAAAGCAAATAGTAACTTAACGAATTATTGTGAGATTAAAAGTGATTATGAAGCTCCATCATATGTCTATTTATCAATAGAGGATTCAGGGAAAGGAATCAGCGAACAAGCTTTAGAGCATATTTTTGATCGCTTTTTTCAAGCTGATAATGATTCAGAAATTCAAGGATCAGGAATAGGGCTTACCTTGGTGCGTAGTCTAGCTACTATCCATCATATTAATATTTATGTTTATAGTAAAGAAAATGTTGGTACACAATTTATACTTGAATTACCCTATATTAATTATGAGGAAGTTTTTCAAAGTGATGATGCTAAAAATTCGGTAATGTTGTCTAAAAGCGCTTTGAGTCCATTTGATGATAAACAAAATGTAATAACGGATAGTAAAGTTAATTTATATGAAAACTTTACAAAGCCAGAAATTTTATTAGTAGAGGACAATTTGGAACTCCGAAGCTTTATGAAAGATCATTTTGAAGAAGAATTTAAAATTATCGAAGCAAATAATGGAATCGAGGCATTAGAATTACTAGAGAAACATAAAATTCAAATCATTATTAGTGACATTATGATGCCCTTGATGGATGGTGTGAATTTCTGTAAAGAAGTGAAAAATAATGTTCAATTTCGAGGTATTCCATTTATTCTATTGTCAGCAAAATTTAATGTAGAAAGTCAAATTGAAGGAGCACAATCAGGTGCAGATGTTTATATAGCTAAACCTTTTAGTATGGAAGTATTGCATCTTACAGTCTTAAATATGTTACGAACAAGAAAGCAGCTAAAAGAAACAACCATAGAAAATACATTTGAGGAAGCTCGAAAAAGTGTTAAGGGAGATATAGAAGATGAGTTTTTGAAAGAAGTAATTAACTGCATAGATAATAATATTGAAGATGTTGATTTTGATGTAGTGAAATTATGTAGTTTATTAGGTATAAGTAAGACAAAATTGTATGCAAAAATCAAGGAAGTGACTTCAGAATCTATTGGTGGTTTAATTAGAGAAATTCGTCTTAAAAAAGCAGCTCAATTGTTATCCAGTACAGATATGAATATTGTACAGGTAATGGATAAAGTGGGGATACAAAGTCAATCTCATTTTACTAAAAGTTTTAAAAAACAATTTGGTGTAACACCTTCAGAGTTTGTCAAAAATTTGAATATAAAAAAATAGGTAATAGTATTCAAAATTAGAACAAGTAAGTTTTAATATAACAAATGGCGTAATAAGAGGATTAACTTTTAAAAAGAGTTAGTCCTTTTTTTATAAAATCACTTTTAAAGTACTTATTTGAAATAGTATCATAATTTATAAAATACAAATGGTAACTAAAATTAAAAAAGCCTTTCCGTAATCATTAATTAATTATATATGTTTTGATATAATAGACAAAAGAGCTAAATATCTATACGTTTGAGCAATGATAAAGGGGAGTTGACAATCTAATTTTGTTGTATTCATTAATAATTTGTAAAAATGAGAAACAAATTTTTCAGTACTCGCGTTTATTTATCTAAAACAAAAAGAACATTAGGATGTCTAATGTTGGGTGGCTTTTGTTTTTTTGGCATGTCTAGTTTTAACAGTAATTCATTTAAGACTTCATTAAAAGATGATGGGGAAGTTATCCTGTATCCTTCTGTTAAAAACATTGATAAAGTTAAAGGTCTTTCGGAATCCAAAATGTTCAATATTAAAGTAGATGGACAAGACGCATATGTATATCATACTCGCGAAATAGCGGATCAATACGAACATGTAAAGCAACTCAAAAGTGTTTCTTATGATGGAGTTTCTTATGTGAATTTTTCTATGAGTAAAACAGTCACAATCGAAGTGAGTGCTCTTAATGGAAAAGTATCAAATTGGCAAATACTTCCTGAAAGAAAAGGATTTACAGTTAACGATAAAACAAATAGTTTGAGTTTGAGCATAGACAAGCCTGAAAAATTTGTAGTAACTGCGCTGGTGAATGGAAAAGAACAGACATTTATCATAAGCGCAGAAAAGCCAGAAACTAATATTCCGAAGAAGGGAACTAAAGGCGTTTTGTATTTGGAACCAGGAGTACATCAGTATGGGCAAGCTTGGGATCCATTTGTGAATGGAATCCATACGGTTTATGTATCAGGCGGTGCTGTATTAGAAGCAACTATCAAAGCTAAAAATAAAAAGAATGTAAAAATAATTGGACGAGGTATTATTTCTCAATCCTTTGTTTCGCATGCTGAAGAGTCTTCACCTAATGAAAAGCAAAGAGAACAAGAATGGGATGCGGACTGGTTAGGAGTTGTTTTTATTGATTCTCAAAATATTGAAATTGATGGAGTGGCAATAACAAGTAGCCCAAGTTATCAATTAGAGGTGGCAAATTGTAAAAATGTAAAGATTAATAATGTGAAACTATGTGGGTATGGAGAACATAATAATGACGGAATACACACTTATAGTACTAATGTCCTTGTGGAAGATTGCTTTATAGCTAGTAATGACGACCGTATTTGTATTACTGGCTTATATGATAAAGAAAATGGTGATGATAATATTCAATGGGATGGAAGTAATGAACTCACAGGTGTTTCGGTTTCGAATATTAAAATTAAAAACGTTGTGTTTTGGGGATTGGATAATAATGGTGCTGATATTATGCTCACTTGGAATGGTAAAGGTTATGCAAAAGATATCCTAGTCGAAAATGCTGTCAGTTTAACTGGAACAAATAAGGCATTTATAGCTGCTCGTCATGGTGGTAGTGCTGACATACATAATTTGGTTTTTAAAAATATAAAATTATGTCATGGTAATTTATTTGATATTGAAATTGGTGAGTCTAATTATCAGGGAGCTGGAGGAGGTAAGCTTAGAAATATGATTCTTGAAAACATTACTGTCAATGCTAAAATAAACGATATAGGTAAGCAATTGTTAGGTGAAAATAGAAATAGCAATATCGATAATATTAAGCTAAAAAATATAATTGCAACTAATGGTATTTTGACTGATGTTAATCAATTAAAATTAACAACTAATGAATTTGTAACAAATTTAAAAACAACAAACTAAAATGAGTAATACTGTTTTTACATTGTCTTTTTGGGATTATTTTGCTTTTTTTGGATACTTTGTTTTATTAAGTTTTATAGGATATTGGTACGGACGTAAAAAAGATGAAAGTTCTTCTGATTATTTTTTGGCGGGTAGAACGCTGCCTTGGTATGTAGTTGGAAGCTCCTATATCGCGGCTAATATTAGTACAGAACATTTCATAGGACTCATTGGAGCCGCAGTTATATATGGTATTAGTGTGGCTACAGGTGAATGGAGTACTGTTATCGCTTTTACATTTTTAATTTGGCTATTTGTACCTTATTTATTGACTTCAAAAGTATATACAACACCTGAATATTTAGAATTACGATTCAACAAAAGTGTGCGAATAATTTTTGCTGTCGTTTCTATTTTAGCAAATGTCTTTGCTTTTATGGGACCAGTTATTTATGGTGGTAGCTTGATTTTAGTTGAGTTTTTTAATTTAAGTCCCATTGTAGCTTGTTTTGTAATTGGAATTACAACTGGAGGTTGGGCCATTTGGGGCGGATTAAAATCGGTAGCGTTTATGGATGTTCTAACCATTTTGATTATGGTATTTGGAGGATTAACAGTTACAGTTCTAGGTTTAACTTATTTAGGAGACGGTCACGGAATTGTTGCTGGTTTTTCTAAAATGATTGATGTGAATTCTGGAGGTGTAACTTGGGCTAAAGAATGGATAGATGAAAATGTTCCAAATATTTTAAAGGGAGCCCAGCAAGGAGATTCTTATAATAGATTGTCAGTCATTCAACCCTTAAATCATTATTCAAATCCTTGGACTCATTGGGTCTTTAGTTTCTTCTATATTGGTTTATGGTACACTGTGGTAAATCAAACCATGGTTCAAAAAATATTTGCTGCCAAAGATATGTATCATGCACGTGCAGGTATGGTTCTAGCTTCATTTTTAAAATTACTATTACCAGTAATAGTAGTAATTCCTGGATTGATATTCTTTGCTATGAAACCTGAGTTTTTAGGTTCAACGGATTGGAGCTTTCAAAGTGAGCAAGCTAACAAGACCTATATTGTAATGATTAACATCTTGGTACCTACCTTTATGAAAGGGATTTTATTAGCGGCACTTTTTGGAGCTATTCAATCTACAGTAAGTTCGGTATTAAATTCTACTTCAACCATGTTCACCATGGATTTGTATCAAGATATTTATAAGAAAAATGAATCCGAAGATCATTATATTTCAATAGGAAAGGTCTCAGGACTTATATTTTTATTAGTATCTGTTGGTTTTGCCATTTTATTAGCTACGGTAACAAAAGTGAATTTATTTATCTTAATTCAAGCCTTATATACGTTTATAGCTCCTCCATTTTCAGCAATTTTTCTTTTGGGTATGTTATGGAAACGAGTGAATGGTAAAGATGCACTAATCACAATTGTGGCCGGTTTTGCCATGGCCGGTTTATTGAAATTCTTAGAATTTGGTCCTTGGGCTAATGATACTTCATCAATTGCAAGTTTTATAAAACCATTCGCAAATCAAGGACTCATTACATGGTTGTTTTCTATGTTGGTTTGTATTATATCTGCTTTTATTACTTCAAAAGAAGGAGAGAATTTAATAGGGAATGATTTAGTATTTAATATAAAAGGAGAAGCATTAAGAGAAGGATTAGGGAATAAATGGTATAATCAAATCTTTACGTGGTGGTTGTTATGCGTTTTAATTTTAGTATTTATCATCATTTTTTTCTCGGTAATAGTATAAAATGAAATTATGGAAATGAATAAAAAAATAGCAAATAGAGCATTGAAGCCACCTATGGGGTGGAATAGTTGGGATTGTTTTGGGACTAATGTTACGGAAGAGGAAGTAAAAAATAATGCCGATTTTATAGCAAAAAACTTGAAACAATTTGGTTGGGAATATGTGGTAGTAGATTTAGGTTGGTACGGACCGGAAATTGATAATCATAACTATAAAACGGAGAATATCCCGCAGCTTATTGATGAATATGGGAGGTTAATTCCTGATCCTATTCGTTTCCCATCATCGGTTAATGGAGCAGGATTTAAGCCATTGGCTAATTATATTCATAGTCTAGGTTTGAAATTTGGAATTCATATCATGCGTGGTATACCAGTTCAAGCAGTACAGCAAAAATCAAAGATTAAAGGAACAAACGTTACAGCTGATCAGATTTCTTATAATAGAGAAAGATGCCCATGGTTTAACAGTCTAAGAACATTAGATTTTTCAAAAACTGAAACACAAGCGTATTATGATTCTATTTTTGAGTTATATGCAAGTTGGGGAGTAGATTATATCAAAGCCGATGATATAAATGCTTGGTCTGAAGTTCACAGAAGCAGTGGTTCACCTACGGGTGAGGGTTCTCCGTATCGAATTGATGATGTAGAGGCAATGGCCAAAGCAATAGATAAATCAGGAAGAGATATTGTTTTTAGTATTTCTCCTGGAGGGCCAGAAACCACCATCATTAATCATTTAAGAAATCATACAAATTTATGGCGAATTTCAGCAGATTTTTGGGACGAATGGGGTTCTCTAAAAATGCAAATGGATCGTTGTGCAATTTGGGCACCTTTTATCAAAGAAGGGCATTGGCCTGATGCAGATATGCTCCCATTAGGTGATTTACCACGAGGTGAGTCAGGTGGAATTAATCGTGTTTCGAACTTTACTAATGACGAGCAAGTTACTGTAATGACATTGTGGTCTATGTTTCGTTCACCACTTATGTTTGGTGGAAATTTACCAAACACAGCTGATTTTACTATTGGGTTGATTACAAATGAGGAAGTACTTGAAGTCAATCAAAATAGTTGGAATAATCGATTGTTAAAAGCATCTGATGAAGAAAAAATTTGGATTGCCGAAAACGAGAAAGGAATTTACTTCGCCTTATTCAATATTTCTGATGTAGAACGAGAAATCACTATGGATTTTGCAGATGTGAATTGTAATAATGAAGTTGTAGTTAGGGATTTATGGAAAAAGGAAAACCTAGGTAATTACACCAAAAGCTTTACAGAAAAAGTAGCTCCTCATGGTGCTAAAATGTATTTAATATCAAAGTAAGAATAGAAAAAATGAATAATATTAATTTAAGAGCAGCAGATAATATTAGAGCTTTAGCCATTGCAATGGTAGAACAAGCCAATTCAGGTCATCCAGGCGGACCAATGGGAGGCGCAGATTTCATGCATATTTTATATTCAGAATTTTTAAATTTTGACCCTTCTGATCTGTCATGGCCATTTAGAGATCGTTTCTTTATGGATGCGGGACATTTATCTACTTTATTATATGCGCAATATTATTTATTAGGCAATTATGAAAAAGAAGATATTAAAAATTTTAGACAATGGGGTTCAGTGACACCAGGACATCCTGAAGTTGATGTTTTACGCGGAGTTGAAAATACTTCAGGACCATTAGGACAGGGGCATACTATGGGTGTTGGAGCGGCTATCGCGGCTAAGTTTTTAGCTGCCCGATTTGGAAATTGGATGAATCATAAAATTTATGGTTTTATATCTGATGGGGGTGTACAAGAAGAGATTTCCCAAGGAGCAGGAAGAATTGCAGGACATTTAGGATTGAACAATTTTATTATGTTTTATGATTCTAATGATGTACAACTTTCAACAATGACAGCGGAAGTAACCTCTGAGGATACTGCTAAAAAATATGAGGCTTGGGGATGGAATGTGTTGACTATTGATGCACATAATCATGATGCTATTAGAAAAGCATTAACTATAGCTAATCAAGAACAAGAAAGACCAACCCTAATTATTGGAAAAACGATTATGGGTAAAGGTTGTGTTACTGAAACGGGAGCCAATTGGGAAGGCCATTGTGAGTTACACGGTCAACCAATAGGTCATACAGGAGCAGATTTTAAAGCAACATTAAGAAATTTGGGAGCTAATATTGAAGATCCTTTTGCAAAATATAGTGATGTTGAAGAATTTTATGCTGATATTTTAGTTAGAAAAACTAAGCAAGCAGCAATTAAAAAAGCAGTAATCGAAAATTGGAAAACTCTAAATGTAGCATTAGCAAATAAGCTTGAGGGCTTTCTTGCTGGAGATTTACCAGAATTAGATTTTGAATCGGTAACTAATAAACCAGGATTAGCAACTAGAGCAGCTTCTGCAAATGTATTAGGGTATTTAGCAGGAAAAGTGGAGAACATGATTGTTTCCTCTGCGGATTTGTCTAATAGTGATAAAACGGATGGGTTTTTGAATAAAACACATGCGCTAAAAAAGAATGACTTTTCAGGAGCTTTTTTACAAGCAGGTGTAGCCGAATTAACAATGGCTTCTATTGCTAACGGTATTGCTTTACACGGTGGTGTTATACCAGTTGTGGCAACTTTTTTTGTGTTTTCGGATTATATGAAACCAGCGATTCGATTAAGTGCTATACAAGAATTGCCAGTTAAATATGTGTGGACACATGATGCATTTAGAGTAGGTGAGGATGGTCCTACCCATCAACCCATTGAACAAGAAGCTCAAATACGTTTATTGGAAAAACTAAAAAACCATAGTGGAAACCCTAGCTTTTTAGCCTTAAGACCTGCAGATTCAGCAGAAACCTCTGTAGCTTGGAAAATGGCAATGGAGAATAGTAAAGTTCCAACAGGTTTAATCTTATCGCGTCAAGGAATAAAAGATTTACCAGCAATATCAAAAACACGTTATTCGGAAGCTTTAGAATCAAATAAAGGAGGATATGCAGTTATTGATGTAGAAAATCCAGATGTGATTTTAATCGCTAATGGTTCAGAAGTAGCGACACTTATCGAGGGTGCAAAATTGTTAGAGGAAAGGGAAAACATAAAAGCAAAAGTAGTTTCAGTGCCTTCTGAAGGTCTATTTAGATTGCAATCAAAACAATATCAAGAGAGTATCATTCCAAACAATAAACCCACTTTTGGTTTAACAGCAGGTTTGCCAATAAACCTTGAAGGATTGGTAGGCGCAAATGGGAAAGTGTTTGGTTTAGACCATTTCGGATATTCAGCTCCAGCAACGGTTTTGGATGAGAAATTTGGTTTTACAGGGGAGAATGTTTTTAAACAAGTAGTCGAGTTATTAAAAGTAGAAAAGATAAAATGAAGTTTTTTATAGAGACAGTAAATTAAATGGGATAGCAGAGATATTAAAGGAAAATGTTAGTAGTTTAAGACATAGAGTGGAATAAATAAACAGATTAAAAATGATAAATAACGACAAGACTTTTGGTACAGTAAAATTTGTAGTCGATTGTGTGTTGTTAAGTTTTCATAATGATCAATTGGAAGTTTTTCTGGTATCAGAAAATCGAGTTGATAATTGGAATTTTATGATAGGGAGTATTGACATAAATAAGCCCCTGACTGAAGGGGTAAAAGAAATGCTAAAGAGAGAAGTCAATATTGATAATGTATCAGTACATCAACTTGTAACTGAAAAAAGTTTTAATCATTATCTAAATGAAAATATTTTAAAATTAACGTATTTCTCTTTAGTTACAAAGGAATTATTCAATTCAAAATTAATGAATAGTTCTTTTGGGAAATGGTTTCCAATTAATGATTTACCGTACTGTAAAGATAACTGCCTTAAATTAATTAATTTGTTAATTGTTAGGTTAAAAAATCAAGGGATGTTTTCTCCTATCATTTTAGAATTACTTCCTGATAAATTTACAATCAAACAGCTTCATGAACTATATGAACAAATTTATTCTAAAGAAATTGATAAAAGAAATTTTATTAGAAAAATATCAGCGCTTGATTGTATGATTAAGTTAAATATTAAAGATAAAATAGTTTCTAGAAAGGGAGCCTATTTGTACGCTATAAATTGGGAAAAATTGAATGCAGAAAAGTTACTTCAATTAAAATTAGTATAAATAAGTATATTTTAATTATAAAAAAAATACAAGTGAGGGATAGAAGTATAAAATACTCCATAGGAATTGGAGTTGCTATTTTTAGGGCTGTTGCAGTCAATGTGAATTTTAATAAAAGAGCTATGGGACTTTATAATAAGTCATTAATACTTGTTTTTGCAATAGGTTTGTTTTCATTGAACAGCGTTTATAGTCAAGAAAAAAGTCAAGTAAATAAAGAACAATTTAAGTCTTGGGTAGAAAAACCACCCATGGGATGGAACAGTTACGATGCCTATCATGGTGCTGTTACGGAGAAACAATTTTTAAGTGCTGTGGATGTCTTAGAAAAGAAATTGTTACCAGTTGGATATGATGTTGCCACGATAGATTTTTGTTGGTTTAATCCGGGACCAAAGGGGTGGAATGTGAAGAATTGGAAAACTTTTCCTTTAAAACAGGAAAAGGATAGTAAAGGTAATTTTTCTCCCATAATGACAATGGATAAATTTGGTCGTCTTTTACCAGCAGTAAATCGTTTTCCTTCGGCAAAAAACGATAATGGATTCAAATCAATTAGTGACTATGTTCACAGTAAGAAAATGAAATTCGGAATTCATATTATGCGAGGAATTGCTCGTCAAGCAGTATCCCAAAATACTCCCATTAAGAGTTCAAAATATTTTGCAAGGGATATTGCTAAATTGCAAGATACTTGTAAATGGAATAACAATATGTACGGTGTAGATCCTTTTAAACCAGGCGCACAAGAATACTATAATTCATTGTTTGAATTGTATGCCGAATGGGGTGTCGATTTTGTAAAAGTGGATGATATTTCGGCTCCAACATACCATTCAAAAGAAATTGAATTAATCCGAAAAGCAATCGATCTTTGTGGTCGTCCTATGGTGTTGAGTTTGTCTTGTGGTGAAACAATGGTGAGTTATGCTAATCATTTACAAGATAACGCAAATATGTATCGTATTTCTATTGATTTTTGGGACAAATGGAAAAGTGTAGCTCATATGTTTGATTTGGCTTATGCATGGCAACCACAAATAAACAAAGGCACTTGGCCAGATTTAGATATGATTCCAATAGGGAATTTGTGTATTGGAGACTATCCATTGCAAGAAGAAAGTGGTGACAAAACAGAACACTTTTCTAGATTAAATAAAGAGGAACAAAAAACATTAATGACGCTCTGGTGTTTTGCAAAATCTCCATTGATTTGGGGTGGTGATCCTTTGTCGAGTAAGTCTGAAGATTTTGAGATGATCAGCAATACAAATTTAATCACTATTGATCAAAATAGTATTAATAATCATCAAGTGGCCAATTTTGTTTACGAAGGGATGCAACGGGAAGATCGCATTTGGACTGCAGAATCCATTGATGGTAAAGAAAGATACATCGCATTTTTCAATTTAGGAGAAAAACCAAGAGATTTGGATTTTTACTTTCATTGGGAATATTGGGATGGAACGTATCAATTTGTTGATCTTTGGACTAATGAAGTGATTGGAAATTTCTCAGAATTATTTACAGCTAAGGATATACCTGCTCATGGTGTAAAAACCTATAAAATGATTAAAAAGTAAGATGAAAAAAATAAGTATTTATATCGTTGTTTTCTTGATTGGAATCCTCCCAATGTTTTCGCAATCAATTTCAGAATTAAAGCAAAATTATTCAGGTAAACTTAAATGGGATGAAAAATCAAAAACGCTTAGTTTTCTTTCTACAGGTGTCCTCTTTTTTAAAGATAAAACAGGTATTGGAAAGGATTTAGCGAATGATCATAAAAATCATTTTTGGGTTGTACCAAAGGAGGTTAAAAAAATTATCATTGGAAAAAATGTAACAGTTACCGCTGCTTTTCATACTAGTTCTGATATTCTAATTGTTGGGGTAGATCGAAAGACTTCCGTAGTTTTTGGTACTAATTTACAGCAATGGACGGATGCTAACAATCCTGGAAAGCAAGATTTAAAAGAATGGTACTATTCTCAATTTGATAATAGTGGTGGTGTCATGACAATTAAAAATTTAACGATGCTAAATCCATTTTCTTATTTTGTTCGTGGTTTTGGACCAGTAGTTCATGTTAAAAGTTGTGATTTTATAGATAATCGCGGTGGAAATCAAAATCACAGTGATGGCTTTTGTGGCGGAAATGGTTCTACCGTTGATGATTGTTATTTTGAAGCAGGTGATGATGTTTTTAAGGCTTATTTCAATTATTCAGTGTCAAATTGCACCATCAATATGGTTGAAAATGCAGTACCAATACAATTAGGTTGGGGGAATTATTCAAATGGTGCTGTCTGTAATTTCAAAAACATAAAAATTATTGGTAATTCTGGACGAGGAAGTTCTGATAACGCTGTTATTTCTGGCCGTACAGGTAAGTACGAAGTGACCATTAATATTGACGGACTAGAAGTAAATAATCCAAATGCAGTTATGGTCAGTTTATGGGAAAATACGATGACTCTAAATGGTACAATAACGAATGCTAAAATTAATGTAGCACAATATTCTAAAAGGCGTACTGCAGGAAAAAATAATTTGAAAATTTGTAATTCAACAGAACATGAGGCAAGTTTCGATTGTAAACAATAAAAAAATGAGTTTTTAATCTGTTTTTGGTACGGAAAAAATCAATTAGCTAGAATAGTGAACAGAAAAGCAACTCAAAAAGCAATGTTTTCCTGAAATTTGGTTAATGAATAGGAATTAAAGATGTGTTTTTTTTTTAAAAGCAAATAACGAATCACTTTAATTAATTTTGAATTATCATGAAACATTTCTTGGTTGTTTGTTTTGCATTGTACACTGTTTTAGCTTCGGCACAAACAGTAAAGTCTAAGCCTAATATTTTAATTATTATGCTGGATGATGCGGGACTTGATATGAGTGCTTATAGTAGTACTTATATTAAAACACCTTCTTTTGATAAAATTGCATCTCAAGGGATTTTATTCAATAGAGCTTATACGCCTAATGCGAAATGTGCACCATCAAGAGCTTCTATTTTGACAGGGCGAAATTCATGGCAACTAGATGCTGCTGTAAACCATTTTATCTATTTTCCATCTAAATTCAAAACTTTTCCAGAAGTCTTAAAAGAAAATGGGTATTTCACGGGACATACCGGAAAAGGTTGGTCACCAGGAATAGCATTAACAGCTAGTGGAGAAGAGCGAAATCTTGTTGGAGAAGCATTTGATTCAAAAAAACTAAAATCTCCCACTACTGAAATTGCGGTCAATGATTACAGTGCTAATTTTAAAGATTTTTTGAGTAAAGTTCCAAAAGGAAAATCATGGAATTTTTGGGTAGGGTTTAATGAACCCCATCGTCCTTATGAATACCAATCAGGAGTAAATAAGGGAGGTAAGAAATTAGAAATGATTAAAGAAGTTCCAAAGTATTATCCAGATTCAATTGTTGTACGTCATGATTTACTGGATTATGCTATGGAATTAGAATATGCGGATAGTCATGTAGCTAAAATTTTAGACGAACTCAATAGAACAAAAGAAATAGAAAACACGATAATAATTTATACCTCAGATCATGGGATGCCATTTCCGCGTGTAAAGGGAAATCAATATGAAAATTCCAATCATGTTCCGATGGCTATTATGTGGAAAGGAAGAATTTTGAATCCTAATAGAAGTATAGATGATTATATCAGCTTTATTGATATTGCTCCCACTTTATTAGAAGTGGCAGGTATCGATTGGCAAAGTTCAGGAATGTATCCCACTCCAGGTAAAAGTTTGATGAATCTTTTTCAAACAAAGAAATCAGGTAAAATTGATGCTAGTCGTAATTTTGTTTTGGTTGGAAAAGAAAGACACGACCATGGGCGACCGAATGACGAAGGCTATCCAATACGTGGTATTCATAAAGATAATATGTTGTTTTTACGCAATTATGAAATCGATAGATGGCCAGCAGGAAATCCTGAAACGGGATATTTGAATGTAGATAAAGGTCCAACAAAATCCTTATTAATCAATTTGCGCCGTACAGGAGTGGATACAAACTATTGGATGATGAGTTTTGGGCAACGTCCAGCAGTTGAATTGTATGATATAGCTAAAGACCCTTATTGCATAACAAATTTAGCAACCGATAGTAAGTATAAAAATACACTATTGGAAATGGAAAATTTTATGGTTGAAAAACTAATTTCTCAAGATGATTTGAGAATGCAAGGTTTTGGTCATTTATACGAAAAATTTCCTTTTACACAGTACAGCGGCTATTATGAAAATTACATGAACGGTAATGTAGGAAATTTAAAATGGGCGGATCCAAGTGATTATGAACCAACTTATATAGATAAAGAAGGTAAAAATTTAGGGCCTGTAATTCGAAAAAATGGAATACTTAAAAAAACTGAAAATGAATAAATGGTGCTATTTAATTTTAGGATTTCTCTTTTCTTTTAGGGGATTAAGTAGGCGATTCAATAAGTAATCAGTGAAGTATAAATAGTTCTGAAAAAGATTTTAAAAACGAATAAATCGCAATAGATAAAATGAAAAAAGTAATAAATAAAAGTTTGTTATTGATTGTAATAGCATTGTTTAGTAATACCACAAATGCTCAAAAAAATGAGGAAAAATTAAAAGCTATACAATTCCATAATAAAGCTGTCTATTTAATGGAAGATATTTGGATGCGTGACCCATACATAGAACTTGCTCCTGATGGGTATTACTATTTATCCTGTACTAGACAGAATAGCAATTTAAAACTAGAAGCGCCAAAAGGAGGAATAGAAGTGTTTAAAAGTCGTGATTTAGTTTCGTGGGAATCTTTAGGAGTAATTTGGAATACAAGTCAGTCAGCTTGGGGCCAGGAAATGGAAAAAAGAGCTGTTTCTTCTGAAAATATGCATAATATTAAAGAAGCAATGGTATGGGCACCTGAAAGTCATTTTATAAATGGGAAATGGGTTATTGTATATACGTCAAATCAAGGGGCTTCAAATTTAATGCTCTCTAAAGGAGCAGAATTGAAAGAACCTTTCGCAGAACCATTTGGTCAAGATTTTGGAAAGCATCATGATCCAGCGATTTTTATGGATGGAAAAACACCTTGGCTAATTGATAAATGTGCCGAAATCACTCAGTTAAAAGAAGATTTTAGTGGGTTTATTGGTGAGCCTGTTAAGATAGGGCCCTCAAATAGAAAAATGGGACATGAAGGTTGTTATATTGTGAAAATTAAGAATAAGTATGTTCTGTTTGGAACCGCTTGGAGTACGGATACGATGCGTCATGGAACTTATAATTTGTATTATGCTACAGCAGATAAAGTTACAGGTCCTTATAATGAAAGAAAATTTGCTGGTCGTTTTTTAGGGCATGGAACTCCTTTTAAAGATAAAAACGGGAATTGGTGGTGTACTGCATTTTATAATGCGAGTAAGCCTGTTCTATCAGGAGATGATGCTAAACAAATGGATTTAACTGATACTGCTTATACCATAAACAAACAAGGTCTTACTCTAGTTCCTATTGAGTTTAAAATAGTAAATGGTGATGTAAAAGTGATTGTAAAGGATGCAAATTATGCTACTCCAGGAAAAGAAGAAGTTCAAAAATTTTAATGAAATGATAAAAGAATATTTTTTAGTCTTGACCACTTTTTTTACAATTGGTGGGTTTAGTCAAACTTCAATTCAGAACAGTAAAATCGAAAAAAACAATAAACCCAATATTGTTTTTATTTTTTCTGATGATTTGAGTTTTAGGGATGTTAGTGCCTATGGTCAAAAGAATTATAAGACACCCAATATTGATAAGTTGTGTTTAACTTCTACGAGGTTTACACAAGCTTATGCTGCAGCTCCTGAATGTGCTCCATCGCGAGGTTCTTTACTTTCAGGATTACATGTTGGGCATGGACCTATTCGATTAAATAGCAGTGCTCGTGGTTTTGAATTCTTACCTGCAGACACTTATACTCTTGCTAAAATGCTACAGGAAACGGGTTATAAAACTGGAGTTGTTGGAAAATGGGGATTAGGTTACAGTACAGATGCTGGAGATCCTTTAAAACAAGGTTTTGACTATCATTTTGGCTTTTTAACCCATTATGAAGCCCATTCCTATTTTCCATTAGTTTTATATGAAAACAATAAAGAAATTCATTATCCTCAAAATAAAGGAATGGACATTCAAACTTTATATGATAAAGAACGAGGTAATCCTAATCATATTGATTTTGAAAGATACTATGATGAGAATGGTAAGTTAGTTTATATGGATTTATCTAAGGCGGCTTATGCTCCAAATCTATTTGATTCAAAAGCAGCCGAATTTATTCATAAAAACAAAAAAGACTCTTTCTTTCTGTGGTTTACGACTAACTTACCACATGGACCAACTATAGTTGATGATTTCCGACAGCTGAAAGATAGAAAAGATATGGACATTGTATCAAGGGAATGGGGAGCAATGGTGCAACGATTGGATATTTCAGTTGGTAAACTAATTGATAAATTAAAAGAAGAGGGAGTTTATGATAATACAATTATAATTTTTGCTTCTGACAATGGGTATTCAATGCACAATCCTACTAAAGGGAAAGAAAATGTAGAACATAACGGAAGACCTGTTTGGGAAGACGACCTTTATTTGCAAAACAAAGGAACGTTTACTGGAGGTAAGTTTAGCGGTTTAGAAGGAGGTATGCGTATTCCATTTTTTATTCATCTTCCTAAACAAAATACACCAAACGTAATTAGTGAACCTGTTTGGCTTGTTGATTTGTTTCCCACTTTTGCATCAGTCTCCAATTCAAAACTAATTACAGGCTTGGATGGTTATAATTTAATGCCTCTTTTAAATGGAGATAAAAATGCTATCCCAACGGATCGCTTCATGTATTTTACTAGAAAAGATGAGCAAGCGATTCGTCAAGGGCCTTGGTTTGCATATCGTTCGCATCCTAACAAGGAATTGGAGTTGTATTTAATAGAAGAAGATCAATTAATAAATACCAATTTGGCAGCCCAATATCCCCAAATTAGTTCCACTATGAAAACCATAATGGAAAGAGAACAAGTACCAAGCGAATGGTATTGGAATCCAGGAGATACACAAAATATTTTTAATCAAAAAGTAAAAAAGGCAAAGGAATCAGGTCAGTTAATTAAAAATTACAGACCCAATAATATTAAATTAATGCCTTGGGAAACCGAAAAATAAAATTATAAGAATGAGAGTTAGAGCAATTGTTAGCTGCGTAGTTGTAATGTTTTTAATTGTGGGATGTAAGGAAACAAAGTCCCAAAAATTAACAACTAATAAGGATTCTTTTACATACAAGAATCCTATTAAAAATGGTATAGATGAAAATGGGTTGAGAGATTGTCAAGTTTTCCGTGAGGGTGATTACTGGTATATGACAGGTACCTCATACCCGCATTGGGGTAGGCAAGAAACCAACGGAGAATTGAATAAAGGAGTGGTTTTGTATAAATCAAAAGACTTAACAAATTGGAATTTTGTAAAATATATTGTCAAAGCTGGCGATAAAACTAAATGGTATCATAAAAGGTTTTGGGCTCCTGAAATTCAGAAAATTAAAGGAAAATATTATGCGTTATTCAATTGTAATAATGATGAGTTAGGTTATGTGGGGCAACATCCAGGTTATGCTGTAGCAGATCATATTGAAGGGCCATACAAAATGGTTACCGAACAGAAACCTTTATGCGATGGTAATGACCTCACTTTTTTTGAAGATAAAGATGGAAAAGTCTGGGCTTTTTGGAACAGAGGTAGAGAATTTGGAATTGGTTTTGCGCAAATCGATTTGGCAACAGGTACTTTCTTAACAACACCCAAAAGTGCTATACGACCAGCTCAAGTGGATTATGATTATGATAAAAATGGTAATGTATTAAAAGTTCCTGGTTATGATGGAAGACCTATTCCTAAAGTAAAAAAATACCATGATTGGGATGCTATTGGTATTGAAGGGGCTTATGTAATTGAAAATAATGGAACTTATTATTTGTTTTATTCCAGTTGGACACGAGGTTATGAGATAGGATATGCAACAGCTAAAAGCGTTCAAGGTCCTTGGGTAAAAAATGAATTCAACCCTTTTTACGGAGCACAGAGTAAGCAAGCTTGTGAAAAAAATGGATTTGAATATACTGGTGACACAGAGAATCCTTTTAATCAAGTAGGTCATAATGCTATATTTAAAGGACCTGATGGGCGATACTGGTTGTCTTGTCACGGAATTATTCCTTCTAAGAATGATGAAAAACCATTTTTAGTAATCGATCCTATTTGGTTTGATGAACAAGGTAGAGTTCAATCAAATGGCCCTACTTATACAGAACAAAAAGTTATTTTAAATAATTAATTATTTCATTCAAATGAAGACAATCAATTCCATAATACGTTGTTTTTTATTACTTTTTATAAGTTTTAATATCATTGCTCAAAAGAAACATAAAGGAGAATCGACAGAATCCAAAAAATACAATGTATTGTTTATCGCTGTTGATGATTTGAATGATTGGGTAGGTTTCTTGGATGGAAATCCGCAAACACTTACGCCTAACTTGGATCGATTAGCTAAGCAAAGCATGGTTTTTGATCGAGCGTATTGTGCAGCATCTGTTTGTAACCCTTCCAGAGCTGCAATTATGTCTGGATTGAAACCATCCACAACAAAAATTTATGGAAATGGAGACAAACCTTTTAATAGTCCAGTTTTTAAAAACACTCAAATGATTCCTCAGTATTTTGCTGCAAATGGTTACGAAACCTATTCAAGGGGTAAAATATACCATACACCTGCTTTGGGAAAAGAAACATGGGACAATTGGGAAAATGTAAGTGGTAATTATGGTCATGCTAAAAAAGTAGCAGGTTTTATGTCTAATGGAATACCTACTGGAGAAATGGACGATAATATGGATTGGTATGCTACAGATCAAAAAACAGAAGAAACGCCAGATTTTTTAAATGCTAAATGGGCTGCAGAAAAGTTAGCAGGGGATTTTGATAAGCCGTTCTTTATGGCTTGTGGAATCTTTAGACCACATTTAGAATGGAATGTACCTAAAGAGTTTTACGATAAATTTCCGTTGGATAAAATTGTTTTGCCAAAGGTTTTAGAAACCGATTTGGATGATGTAGGAGATAAAGCAAAACCAAGTAAAGATTATCTAACAATAAAAAAATATGGAAAGCAAAAAGAAGCGGTTCAAGCTTACTTAGCAAGTATTAATTATGCAGATTATTGTATTGGACAAATGCTTGATGCGCTAGAAAAAAGTAAGTACAAAGACAATACAATCGTAGTATTATGGGGAGATCATGGATGGCATTTGGGTGAAAAATTACGTTACAAAAAATTCACTCTTTGGGAAGAAGCTTGCCGTGTGCCTTTAATTATAAAAGCTCCTAATGTTACCAAAGCAGGGAGTAGAACAGGAAGAACGGTCAATTTACTAGACTTATATCCCACACTTGTAGAATTAGCGGGTTTACCAAAAAATGAAAAAAATGAAGGTGTTAGTATTGTTCCGCTGTTGAAAAATCCCAAATTGGAATGGAACTATCCTTCTTTAACACAAATGGGTGAAGGTAGAAATACTATTCGAACAGAAAAATGGCGATATATTAGATATCAAGATAACTCAGAAGAGCTTTACAATCACGATAACGATGCCTTAGAATGGGTTAATTTAGTCAATAAACCCGAATATGCAGCTATAAAAGCGGAGATGGCTAAAAAGATGGATATAATTTTAAAGAAATAATATAATGAAAAGAAGTAATTATACATATACTTCAGTAGTATTCATGCTCTTTTTTGGTCTTACACAAGCGCAATCTGTAGCTGATTTACAAAAAAAATATAGTGGAAGATTGAGTTGGAACGCATCCAAGAAAGAATTAAAATTTGAAACCTCAGGAGCAATTAATTTTGAAGATAAAGGGACAAAGAGTTTTATTTGGGACGTTCCAGTAGAAGTAAAAAATATTGTGATTTCTGGCAATACAACCGTAAATGGAGGTTTTCATACTAAGGGTGATTGTATTATCATGGGTGAAGACCGAAAAACATCAGTAGTGTACGGTACAGATATACAAAGTTGGCCTCAAAAAAATAAAATTAAGGCAGCTACAATCAGCTCATTTGAGGCTCATGGTGGTGTATTAACATTACAAAATATGACGAGTTTGAATCCAAGGTCTTTTCATGTGCGTGGTTTAGGTGCAGTTGTACATTTGAAAGATGCCGACTTTATTGATACACGTGGAGGAAGCGGAAATCATAGTGATGGTATTGCTGCAGGAGATGGCTCGACAGTCGATAATTGTTATTTTGAAACTGGTGACGATGTAATTAAAGTCTATAATGATATTACCGTTACCAATACAACCATCAACATGATACAAAACGCGGTGCCTATTCAGCTTGGTTGGGGAGATTATCCAGATGGAGCAGTGGGAACATTCAAAAATTTGACCATTATTGGTAATAGTGGTCGTGGAAATCCAGGGGGAAGTAATGCTATCATTACTGGTCGTAGTGGTAAATATACTGTAACCATTAATATTGATGGACTTACGATTGATAATCCAACAGCTTCCATAGTGAACCTTTTTGATGATAAAAATGATGGTGTGTTAGAGAAAACTTTAAAAGGGACACTAAAAAATGTTGATATAAAGAATATTAAAAGGTACACCAATCAATTAAAAGGGAACGACGAACTTCAACTATTTGATACAAAAGGAAAACCAATTTCAAAAAATTTTTAAATATTAAAATGAAACAAATACAATCAAAAATTATATTGGCATCATTTGCCTTCTTACTTGCTGGTTCAACTTATAGCCAATCCCCAAAAAAGACTATAGCAACAAAGCCTAATATTTTGTTTATTGCCATAGATGATATGAACAATTGGACTAGTGCTATGGGAGGAGCTGCTAAAACGCCTAATATGGAAAAATTAGCCAAGGAAGGAAAGTTGTTTACTAATGCTTACTGTGTGGTACCGGCATGTAATCCTTCAAGAGTTGCTATTTTAACAGGGGTTCGACCAGAAACTTCAGGACAATATACCAATCCAGGAAATTTTAGAGATTTACCAGGAAATGCAGATCGTGTGACCTTGCCAAAGTATTTACAAGAATTTGGATATGAAGCAGTAGCAGCGGGGAAAATTTTTCATAATGGGCGCGGAAAAGGAGATGTGCCTGATCCACAATCCGATCCACAGTCATGGAATTATCAATTTCCTAATGATGTTGGAACCAAAGGACATCAGTTGTATTTAGACAAAAATAACCAAGCCAAATGGTTGGAAGGTGCGATGTATACAGAAGGAATGAATATAAATAAACCTGAATACTTGAGCAAATTTGGTGTTTGGGGCGTAACACCCGAGAAAAAAGAAGAAACTTCAGATTGGAAAAATGCACAATTCGCTTCTAATTATTTAGGAGAAAAACACGATAAACCGTTCTTTTTAGCAGTGGGACTTTTTAGACCGCATTCACCTCAAATTGCTCCCCAAGAGTTTTTTGATATGTATCCTCTAGAGAGTGTAAAAGTACCGGAATTACCATCTGATGATATGAGTGATGTTCCCGAGATTGCTAAGACTAATTTTTCTTCAAAATTTGTTAGTTTGGTAAAAGAAAAAGGTCAGTTGCAAAAGGCAACTCAAGCCTATTTAGCTTCTATGAGTTTTGCCGATGCTTGTATAGGTAAAATATTAGAGGGCATTGAAAAAGGACCCAATAAGGACAATACCATCATTGTTTTATGGACCGATCACGGTTGGCAATTAGCTCAAAAAGAACGATGGGAAAAGTTTAGTTTATGGAAACAAGCGACTAATTCTCCTTTGATAATTAAATATCCAAATATGAAAAATGTTGGTGTATCCACTAATCAAGCGGTTTCCTTATTGGATTTATTCCCTACTGTTTTGGATTTAAGCGACATAAAAAAGCCTGATTTTTTAGAAGGAACTTCTTTAGTCCCTCTATTAACTGACCTAAACCATAAAAGAAAAGAACCAGCTATCACCACTTATGAAAAAGGGAATATAAGTGTCGAAAAAGGAGATTGGAATTTTATTCAATATGTAGATGGTTCAGAAGAGTTGTACAATCACCGCAAAGACCCCAAAGAATTTAAAAACCTTATTAACGAAAAAGGAAATGAGGCCATTAAAAAAGAACTAAGAAGTTACGTAATACAATTGAAGAATAAAACCAAATGATGAATAAGGTTATAAGAATTGTTTTTTTGCTACTTTCTAGTCTCTCTGTAAAATCCTATGGGCAAATTTCTGTTAAGGAAATGAAACCTAATATTATTGTGATTTTTACTGATGATCAAGGATACCAAGATTTAGGTTGTTATGGTTCTCCAAAAATTAAGACACCAAATCTAGATAAAATGGCATCGGAGGGCATCCGATTTACAGATTTTTATGTGACTAATTCTGTTTGTAGTGCCTCTAGAGCTTCACTGTTGACTGGAAGATATTCTTTTCATAATGGAGTAGGAGGTGTTTATTTTCCGGATGCCAAAGGTATGGAGAGTTCTGAAATTACCATTGCTGAGGTGGTAAAGTCAACAGGCTATAAAACGGCTTGTTTTGGAAAATGGCATTTGGGTGATTTCAAAGAAAATTTGCCCACAAGTCAAGGTTTTGACACCTATTATGGCATTCCGTACAGTAATGATATGTACATAGGAGTAAAACAAGATTTTGCCAAAAATGTGATGTTTAATGAGGGATATACTTTAGAAAAAGCAAAACAAGATCAACAATTAGTTAAAAATAATAGCCGGGAAAAACTAAAAGAGCTTGGAATAAAAGAACAATGCCCTCTATTTGAAAATGACAAAATTATCGAATATCCATGTAATCAATCTAGCCTTACAGAGCGGTATTTTAATAAAGCAATCGATTTTATAGACCAAAATAATGGTGAACCTTTTTTTATGTACATCACTCCAGCAATGCCTCATGTACCTTTGCATGCTTCAGAAAAATTTATGGGTAAAAGCGAACGAGGTTTGTATGGTGATGTAGTAGAGGAAATTGATTACTATGTTGGAAATTTGATACAGCATTTAAAAGAAAAAGGACTAGATAAAAATACCTTAGTGATTTTTTCATCTGACAATGGACCTTGGTTAGGATACAAAGAATTAGCCGGTTCAGCATTACCTTTTAGGGATGGCAAGTTTACTAATTATGAAGGTGGAGTAAGAGTGCCCTGCATTATGTATTGGCCTGGAAAAATTGAATCAGGTAAGGTGAGTAATGCAATTGTTTCAACTTTGGATTTTTTACCCACAATTGCCCATTATACAGGAGCAAAACTTCCAAAAACAAAATTGGATGGAATTAATATTTCAAATCTTATAGAAGGTAAAGGAAGCTTGAACAGGGATTATATGTTATATACAAAAGGGGCTGAAATTTATGGCATTCGAAAAGGAGATTGGAAATATTTACCCCACGGTGGAAGTCGAAATGCTGATAAAAAAACAACTCCAGAGCTTTTTAACTTAAAAGAAGATATTTCGGAAACTAAAAATGTCCATGATAAATATCCAAATATTATTAGAGAATTAGCAGCTAAAATGGAAGAATTTAGATCGTAATTTTCCAATTTAGTATTCTTACGATTGAAAGAACCTTCAATGAATAAAGTAAAAAAAATATTGTGCATTAAATAATGAAATAAATTTTTAAGTATTTTAAATTGAGATTTTATTCTTAAAAATATAAGAAAAAAACAAATCATTTTAATTGAAATCAAATGAATAGAAAAAAAGTTTATTTGTTTACTCTCATTCATCTTTTGATGTACTTTACAACTGAGGCACAATCAACCGATTTAAAAGAGTATAATTGGACAACAATCGATACAAAAGGCAACGTCACTGCTCGTCATGAAAGTTCGATGGTAGAATACAATGGGAAGTTTTATTTGATAGGGGGTAGAGGTTTAAATCCAGTGAATGTATTTGATCCTAAAACAAATACTTGGGAAGAAAAAGCCAAACCACCTTTTGAAATGCATCATTTTCAAGCGGTTGTTTACAAGGATGCTATTTATGTTATAGCCATGACTGGGAAATATCCAAAAGAAGTGCCTTTAGAAAATATTTGGTTGTATTATCCAGAAAGAGATACATGGAAAAAAGGACCAGAAATACCTGAAAATAGAAGAAGAGGTGGTGCAGGAGCTGTTGTCTATAATGACAAAATTTATATTGTGTGTGGTATCGATTTTGGTCATACCAGCGGAACCAATAATAATTTTGACAGTTACGATTTAAATACAGGGAAATGGGAGGTTTTGACCAAAGCACCTCATATTCGGGATCATTTTTCTGCAATTATAGTAGATGATAATTTGTATTGTATTGGGGGAAGAAATACCAGTTTCCATTATCCAGAAAATTTTGGTGCATTCTTTGAGCAAACGTTGCCTTATGTAGATGTTTATAATTTTAAAGAAAACAAATGGCACACCATGAAAGAACAATTACCTTATCCAACGGCAGCAGGAGGATTGGTTTATTTTCAAAATAAGATTATTTATTTTGGAGGAGAAGGAAAACTGAAAGAAGCATACAACACGACACAATGTTTTGATTTGACTACTCAAAAATGGTCTCCATTAGCTCCTTTAAATATTGGAAGACATAGCGGAGGGGGAGTAGTTTTCGATAGCAAAATATACACTGCTGCTGGTAGTCCCGTAAAAGGGGGAGGAAATTTAGACTCCGTTGAGGTATTTTCTTTGAATTGAAAGTATTATTTATATAAAAAGTGTAACAATTTAAGACAAAGTCACAAAACAATTAAAAATGAGAAATATTTATACATTTATATTTAGCTTGATTATGACCATTGCTTTAGGGCAGAATGTTCCTGAAACTTACGAAAATCCAATTATTAGCGGATTTTATCCAGACCCTTCAATTTGCAGAGTGGGAGATGATTATTATATGGTTAATTCCAGTTTTGAGTGGTTTCCGGGGATGCCCATACATCATAGTAAAGATTTGGTTAATTGGGAGTTAATAGGCTATGGTTTACAACGTCCTAATCAAGTCGAATTACCTAAAGGACTTAAGGATTCACGTGGTATTTATGCAGTTACCATAAGACATCACGATGGATTGTTTTATTTGATTACTACCTGTGTAAATTGTGAAGGAAACTTTTATGTTACGGCAAAGAATCCTGCTGGTCCTTGGTCCGATCCAGTATGGTTAGGGTCCAACGGTATTGATCCATCATTATTTTGGGATGAGGACGGAAAATGTTATTACACAGGACATGGTAATATTTCGGGCTTGAATGATTGGCCAGAGAAGAATGGTGCTTGGATTCAAGAATTAGATACTAAACAAGGAAAGTTAATCGGACCTAAAAAACAATTAACACATGGTCATGCCAAAAATGCACGTTGGACCGAAGGGCCACACTTATACAAAGTTAATGGTAAATATTTATTATTAGTGGCTGAAGGGGGTACAGGATTTCAGCATTCGGTAACAATGCATCATAGTGATAATGTTTGGGGGCCTTACATACCTTATCACTCTAATCCAGTGATGTCTCATAGACAATTGGGACAAAATTTTCCGATACATTCTGTTGGGCATGCTGATTTAATTCAGACACAAAACAACGAATGGTGGTCAGTTATGCTGGGAAAAAGGAAAAAGGAAGGCTTCTCATTATTGGCTAGAGAAACTTTTTTGACTCCAGTAAAATTTGAAAATGAAGAAGGGTATCCTATCCCAGTATTCAATCCAGGAGTTGGGCATTTATTAACGGAACAAAAAAGACCTAACTTACCTTGGACAACATTCAAAAAAGTGGCTGCTAGAGATGAGTTTGACACTAAAGATTTAGCTTTAGAATGGAACTTTTTGAGAACACCCTATACAAAATGGTATGCCTTAGAAAAAGGAAATTTAAATCTGCAATTAAGACCTGAGGTATTAGATAGTTTAGTAAATCCATCTTATATAGCTAGAAGAATTCAACATCATAAATTTGAAGCTTCTACCCATCTTTTATTTGATACTAAAAAAGCTAATGAGCAGGCAGGAATTGTTGTTTATCGCAATAGTACCAACCATATTCAGTTAGTAAAGAAGAAAAATGATTTGGTCTTGTTTGCAACAAAAAAAGGGAAAAGACAAGAAATGGCTAGAGTTCCTTTTAAAGGAAAAGAAGTATTTCTAAAAATTGAAGGAGATAATATTCGTTCCACTTTTAGTTACGGAACATCTGAAAGCAACTATAAATCAATTGGAGATGTTCAGGATTTAAGTATTGTTTCAGATGAAGTTGCGGGTGGGTTTAGTGGTCTTTATGTGGGGTTGTATGCCACAAGCAATGGGATGAATTCCAAAAATATTGCTCGTTATGGTTGGTTTGAATATAAAGAAGTTAAATAAATTAGAACAATGAAAAAGATAATAATTTTATGTTGCATGTTAACTTCCGTTTTGGTTTTATCACAAAGTGGAATTAATGATTCTATCCCAGTTTCAGGAAGATGGAGTAAAGAAAAGATTAATAAGTGGTATAGTAATCAGCCTTGGCTAGTAGGGTGTAATTATTTACCTGCAAATTCAATCAATCAAATTGAAATGTGGCAAGCCTCTAGTTGGGATCCAAAGAGAATTGATTTGGAGTTGTCTTGGGCTGAAGAAATTGGGCTGAATACCTTAAGAGTCTTTTTACATGATTTAGTTTGGGCAGATGATGAGGAAGGATTATACAACAGAATGGATGAATTTTTAAAAATTTGCAAAAAGCATAAAATTAAACCTTGGTTTGTTTTTTTTGATGATTGTCATCATCCAAATCCTAGATTAGGCATACAGCCTTTACCTGTAAAAGCATATCATAATTCAGGATGGAATAATAGTCCCGCTAGAGAATTAGCCGAAAGATATGCAATAGGCAAAGCAACTAAGGAGGAAGTAGGCAGGTTAAAAGGGTATGTACAAAACACAATGAAGCGATTTAAAAATGATAAGCGTATTTTATTATGGGAATTATATAACGAACCTGGTAGAGATAATAGATTAACAGGATCTTTTGGAGATAAATCTAAACAACTTGTATATGATACATGGGTTTGGGCTAGGGAAATAAATCCATCACAACCTATCACTGCAACTACAGAAGGAAGTGTAGGTAAAATAAATATTAAAATTAACAGAATAAATTCAGATTTACATTCTGTGCATAGCTATAGCAATTGGGAGAAAGTAAAAAAAAATACAATAGAACCATATAAAATAGATGGTAGGCCAATTTTACTAACAGAGTGGTTAGCAAGAAACAATGGGAGTACAGTTGATGAAATACTTCCAAAGTTAAAAGAAGAAAAAATAGGTGCTATAAATTGGGGTTTTGTTGCAGGTAAATCTGGTACTATTTGGGCTTGGAATAGTTTAAAAGGTAGAGATGTTGAAAAAGAACGTGCAGAAGGTAATGTTGTTACCCCAGGCGAAGAATTCCCTGAGCCAAAAGTTTGGTTTCATGATTTGTTAAGATTTGATGGTACACCTTATGACAAGAATGAGATAGAAATATTTAAGAAATTGACTAAAAGTAATTAATTCTAGTGATTAATAAAAATGAGAAATTTTAAAATAGGATGGGGTATTATTTTGGTATTTATACAAATAAGTTGCAATAATACAAGGTCAATTTTAGCAAAAAAGGAGCAGCGACCAAATATAATAATTGTTTATGTTGATGATATGGGTATTGGAGATGCTTCATATACAAATGGGAATGTACAAAAAACACCTAATATAGATCGGTTAGCAAGAGAGGGGAAAATATTTACTAATTATTATACTAATGCCCCTGTTTGTTCCCCTTCTCGAGTAGGATTAACAACTGGAATGTATCCGATTCGCTGGAATATTAATACTTTTTTGAGTCATAAAAAATTTAATCAAGAATGTGAGCAATCCAATTTTTTAGATGTTCGAGCTCCATCAATGGCAGGTGTTTTAAAAAAGGCAGGATATAAAACAGCACATTTTGGGAAATGGCACATGGGAGGTGGACGAGATGTAACAGACGCTCCACCAATTACTCAATATGGTTTTGATGAATATGTGTCAACGTATGAAAGTCCAAATCCTGATCCATTATTAACTTCCACAAATTGGATATGGGCACCTTCAGATAAAGTAAAACGTTGGGATAGAACAGCTTATTTTGTTAATAAGACATTGCAATTTTTAAAAGAAAATAAAGGCAAACCTTGTTTTGTGAATTTATGGCCTGATGATGTACATACACCATGGGTTCCAAACTCAGAATCAGAACAAGCTAATAAGAAGGAATATAATTATTTAAAAAATCTTCAACCCGTTATTGAAGCTTTTGATGATCAAATAGGAAGATTAGTAGATGGAATAAAAAAAATGGGCATAAGTGAGGAAACCTTAATTGTATTTACAAGTGATAACGGACCTGCTCCAAGTTTTGATAAGTTAAGAACTAATGGGCTTCGAGGGGTTAAAAATAGTTTATATGAAGGAGGTATTAAAATGCCATTTATCGCTTATTGGCCAGGAAGAATTAAATCAGGTCAGGTAGATTCTACAACTGTTATTTCGGCTATGGATATGTTGCCAACGGTAAGCAAAATTGCTGGAGCCACTATTCAATCTGCTTATTCTTTAAATGGAGAAGATGTGAGTGCCGCTTTTATTTCAAACCGAGTTTATAAAAGAAAAAAGGATTTATTTTGGGAATATGGTAGAAATGAACACTATAATTATCCTGATAAATCAGATAGAAGTTTGCAATTAGCAACCAGACATGAAAACTATAAATTTTTTACCAATAGTAAAGGAACAGAAGTAGAATTATATGATTTAAAAACAGATCCTAATGAAACTACAAATATAAGTGAAAGGCATAAACAATTATGTGAATGGTTAAAAACGCAAACCCTCAATTGGTTCAAAAACAATGATAAACAATATTTAAATCAATAAATAAATGAGTAAGAAAATTTATTTTTTAACAACATTATTATCAACTTTTATAGTTCTAGCCCAAAAACCAAAAGTTTGGATTTATTCTGACATGTCTGATAAAACAATTAAAGGAAAAGACCACGGAACAGCCAATGATCCAGATGATATTTCTGGAATGGCAGGTTACTTATTGATGGCCAATATGTTTGATACGAAAGGAATTGTAATTGCTAGCACACACAGGAGTGAGCATAAAACATCTGGAAATCAAGCAGAATGGGCAAATACTTTTTTTGGAGAGGCTTATAAAAAAGATGTGGTCCATTTGAATAAAAATATTGGAGGTTATCCTGAATCAATAAATTTTATTCAATCTTGTATTAAAGAAACTGCGGAAAAATACAATTCAGCTAAAACCTATAACTCTTTAAAAGAATACAAAACCGTTGAAATGTTATTTAAAGAATTAGATAAAAGTAATGATATTATCAACGTCTTGTGTTGGGGCTCACTAACAGAGCCAGCCATTTTAGTGAATTATTGTATTACTAAAAAAAGAGAGGATATTCTAAATAAAATAAGATTTATTGCACATTGGACTAACTCCTCTTTACATCAAGGTACAATAGAAAAACCTTGGAAAGTTGCCAATTGTAATGAAGATAGAAGTGCTTGTGAATATATAAAAACTATGGCATTAAATGGGCGTGTTAAATATTATGAATGTGGAGCAATTGGGCAACATGGTATTGTTACTGGAAGTCCAAAAGGCATAGATTATTTTGACCAATTCAAAAAAAGTAACCTAGGGAAAATATTTGCTGAGGGAAAATTCGTTTTTAATTCAGTTGATCATTCAGATGCTGCAACATATTGGGTTTTATTAGGGGATTGGGGTGTAAACTTAAATGATATAACTAGTAATGGAACCAACTTAATGGAGGTGGAGCAAAAGAATGAAGATCAATTCAAATTGTTTTCAAAAAGTATTCATAATGAGTTGCTTAGACGATCGGATGCTGCTGTTTCTAAATAATCTGACGAAGTCAATCATCAAAACTAAAGTATAAAGTATTTGTTCAAAAAAGCTAAATAAATGAACAAAAAATGGCATTTTTTTTATTTTACAAAGCTAGTTTTAAAAAATATTAATTAACCTAAAATTAGAAAAATGAAAAAAACTAAATTTTTAGCATTCGCACTTGTAGCAATTTTTTTGAGTTGTAATGATGATGCTGTAGATGAAACTGGCAACACTCAATCGACTGAAAAATCTCAAACGAAAGAGGTTTTAACAAATTCACTTACAAGTAAATTATTGATTACAACACCTAATGTGCCTGACGCGACATATACGGTTTCTAATAACATTGTAACTTTTACAAGTTCTGGAAAGATAGGTGTTGCTGAAAATGGTCAATGGTTGCCAAATTTTATAGTTCCTGCTAATAGCTCTTGGACTGAAATAAGAATAAATGCTAATGTAACTTTGTATGGAAACATCGTGATTAAAAAAACGAACTTCATTGTAACAGGAGCTAGTTCATTGACTTCTGTTATTGATGGGTCTAAAACACCATATACTAAAGGGAATAGAAGTCTGTGTTCTATTAGACACGATGGTAATGGAACTATTAGTATTTCAAAATTACAAAGTAGAAACCCTGCTAACTTTCATTTAACAGGTTTTAGTAAGGCTACAATAGACGATGTAAGAATAATAGAAAATAGAGGAACTCATTCAACAGATGGTTTTCACTTTGCCAAAGGAGCTACTGTAGATCATAGTTATATAGATACTTTTGATGATGTATTGTATGTAGGTGAAGTGACAAAAATATCTAATACAACTATTTATCACAATAAAAATGGTGGTATTTTTATGGTTAGTTGGGGGCAAAAAGTGTCTGAAATAGGAACAGGTATGACAGAAGCTGTAAATTGTAAATTCATTGATAATTACAATGGAACTGATTATGCGCACGGTATAGTTGGTTGGTCTCAAAAGAAAAATGCAGGGGCAGAACTTGCTAAAGTTAAGTTTACAAACTGTACTTGGATAGCAAACCCAAATAAAACAGTTCAAAGATCTCCTTTCTATACTTTTGGACGAACATCTGGCGCAACTTCAGAGTCTGTAATTGATGGTGGTACTATTGAGCAAATAGATGGTAATTGTAGTTGGGCTAACAATATACGTTATGGTATTGGTGTCAATCCTGCAAATTCTAAAGTAACAAAATCAGGTACTTGCAACTAAAGACTTATCTCAGATAAAAATAGTTTCCTTCTGAAGTCGGGTATTTATAACAAGACATTGCAAACAAAAGGAATATACTTTTCTAAAGTAATGGTATTCTATTCTAAAATAGGGTTAAAAAATTCATTTATCAAATTAGTTAAATCGGAACAGAATTGATTTTGTTCCGATTTGTTTTTTCCTATAGTCTTAGTTTAATTTTATTTAGAGCATTGTAATAAAATACTAATACAAAAGAGTTTATTCCTTGGTTAAGAATTCCTCAAGTAATTTAATTTTAAAGTAGCTATTGAAATCGATAGTTTTCTTAATACAAATTATTATAACTACAAGCAATATTGGTATGATAAGATATTTTTGAAAAAACGATCAAGACCTTTTGAAGTCTGACTTAAGTAATTTGGTTAATAAAAATAATTAAATGGATTTCAGATTTGAAAAAGATATTAGTTTAATCGATTTGAATGCTAATAGCTATCTGTTTCTGAAGAAATATGACTAAGCACAGTGTATGAATGTCTTAGGATATTTGTATAAGGTTATATTTTCCTTAAATAAAACAATTTCGCTAAAAAAAGGAATAATAAAGAAATTGGTTTTGGTGGTAAAAATGGAAATTTGAATAATTAATAAACTAAAAAAATAAGCTAATGAAAAATTAATCATTTTGTTTTTCTTATCAGTGTTTACTTGTTTTATTACCTCTATTGACTCTTTAATTATGCGAGTTCAATTTAAAATTATAAAGTTAGAAAACACTTTGATTTTTCGAACAGATGTTATTATTAAACTAAAACCAATTTATGAACCAAACCAAATTAAAAAATTATGAGTAAAAAAAACCAAACTTATTAACCTAATTTCGTATAACCAGATTTTAAATTTTATTAAAATGAGTAAACAAATAGAATATTTTAATTTTCTTAAATATAAGAAGACATTACCAACAATTTTGTTGTTTTTTATGTTTTCTATTTTTCACGGTCAAACTTTAAAAGTTAGTGGTAAAGTAATTGACGATGATGGTATGCCTTTACCAGGTGTTTCTGTTGTAATTGAAGGAACAAACATTGGTGCTAATACCGATTTCGATGGGAATTATACAATTCCAGCTTCTATGAATCAAGTGTTAGTGTTTAGTTATATAGGTTTTACGAGTCAAAAAATAACCATCAAAGGTAAAACTATAAATGTAAAACTTAAATCTGATGTGGCAACATTGAATGAAGTTATAGTAGTGGGGTATGGAGTTCAAAAGAAAGAAAGTGTTGTTGGAGCAATAGGACAGCTAGATGGTGGAGAATTAACTAAAAGAGGTAATTTAACAAATTTAACTGATGCATTAAGTGGTTCTATTCCTGGAGTCACAGTTTTAAGTGCTACTGGAATACCTGGAGGTGGAGGAGATCAATATAAAGATTCACAAATATTAATAAGGGGTCAGTCCACTTGGAATAATGCTTCGCCTCTTATTTTAGTTGATGGTATGGAAAGAACGATGAATGATATTGATCCCAATGATGTTAAAACAGTTACTGTCTTGAAGGATGCATCAGCAACTTCTATTTTTGGTGTAAAAGGAGGAAACGGTGTGATTTTAATTACCACAAAAAGGGGAGCTAAAGGTGATGCTCAATTCAAGGTTGATGCTAATTTATCTTTCAAGTCTGTTTCTCGAATTCCTCGTGTTCTAGAAGCTTATACTAGTACAGTTGCAAAAAACAGGGCTATTGTAAATGGTTTGTCTGTCATGCCAGCAACTTGGGGAGATTATACCTCTGATCAGGAATTAGAGTTTTATAGAAATGGTCAGTATTCAAATGCTTATCCTAACAGAGATTGGGCAAATACTATGTTGGAAGATTATGCATTAGCTAAAAAAATTAATGCTAGTGTATCTGGAGGGAATGATTTTGTGAAATATTTTGGATCATTAGGATATGTGACAGATGGTGATATATTAAAGACTCAGAATGTAGGACAAGGATATGATCCTGATTTTAAATACGATCGTTTTAATTTTAGAACAAATCTAGATTTTACACTTACAAAAACAACAAAACTTGAGGTTGGATTAAATGGATATTATGGGAAACAATCTAAATCAGGTGCACCAATCTTTAATTTTTGGTACGGAGTTTATTCTAAGCCATGGACGACTCCCGTCTTGCAATATGAGGACGGTGTTTATGGTCAGGGCATTGATTATGAGCGTTTTGGTAAAAATGAATTTGTGGAATTGAATTTTAATGGAGTAGATATTCAAGATAGGGGAGAGATTAATACAAATTATAAATTAACTCAAGACTTAGATGTAATTACTAAAGGGTTAAAAATAAATGCAGAGTTAGGTTTTGATAATTACTATAGTGCTTTAGGTAACGACATTGTTGATGATGGTGTTTTGATGAAATATGTTAATCCAGACTATTATACATTAAATGATCCTAATGCTAATATTGAAGATTATACGTCTTATTTTTTTCCAGGATCCTATACAACCTCTACACATGGTTTTGAATTTCAAGATTTACCATTAATTTATGAAACATCTCGAATAGATAATGCATCTGCTAAAACAGTGAGAAGTAGATTATTATACCGTTTTACATTGAACTATAACCGTAGTTTTGGAGCGCACACCGTTTCTGGTCTTGCCTTATTCAGTAGAGATCAATCAAAAAATTATAATATAAATGGATGGCCATCAAAACGTGAAGATTGGGCTGGTAGGTTAACTTATGCTTATGATAGACGCTATAATATTGAAATAAATGGAGCTTATAATGGAAGTGAAAAATTTGGGCCAGGTTATAAATTTGATTTCTTTCCTTCTGTTGGTTTAGGGTGGACAGTATCTAATGAAAAGTTTTTTGAGAAGATTAAGAAATATGTCAATAATCTAAAATTTAGATATTCTGATGGTATTGTAGGTAATGATAACGCTAATAATATTGGACAATGGCCATATTTTACATCTTATGTTTCTGGAGGAGTAAATGGTGTTAATGGAAACGCTTTACAAAATTCTACTTTTGGAAATGGACCTGTTTATAACGGACCACAAATTTATAGTGAAGGAGTTATTGGTAATCCATCATTGCGTTGGGAAACAGCACGTAAACAAAACTTTGGAATTGAAGCAGGAATGTTCAATAACGATTTAACTATGACTTTGGATATATTTAAAGAACATCGTGATGATATTTTAGTAACTGCAGATCAAAGAAATGTACCTGATTTTTACGGTGCTCCTGCTCCTACAGCTAATATTGGTATTACTGAAAATAAAGGGTATGAATTTGTAGCTAATTATAAAAATAATATTAATAATTTAAACTATTGGGCTTCATTTAATTTTACCTATGTTAAAGATATCATTATTAAAAAAGAAGACTCACAGTTATTACCCGATTATCAAAAGCAAGCAGGTTTTCAAATTGGTCAAACAAAAACTAGTGTTTCTACTGGTATTATCAATAGTTGGGATGAATTATATACGGGGGTTGTGGGAGTAAATAATACAACTTTGTTACCAGGAGATTATCGTTTACTCGATTACAATGCTGATGGTATTGTAGATAATAAGGATGTAGTGCCTTATGGGTATCCAAATAGACCACAAAAGACTTATGGATTCGCTATTGGAGGAGACTATAAAGGGTTTTCATTAAGTTTGAATTTTTATGGTCAATATGATATTACTCAAGGTGTTGGTTTAGATGAATTTTCATTTAATGCACCTGCTATTTATCAAGATCAGATAGATGATACTTGGACTCCTGAATACGGAAATAGTAACCCAACTTTTAGATCATTAAATTATGGTGGTAGGGCTGCTAGTACGGCAAATTATTATAAAAGAGATGGAGCAATGTTTCGTTTAAAAACAGCTGAATTAGGATATAATTTACCAAAAGGAATTATTAAAAAAGTGGGATTGTCAGCATTGCGTGTTTTTGCAAACGGTAATAACCTCTATTTATGGTCTAAATTACCAGTTGATATTGAAGGTCAAGATTTCAACTATAGAAATTATCCAGTTACTAAGCAAGTTAACTTAGGTGTTTCAGCTACATTTTAATTAAAAAAAATTAAAGAAATGAAAAGAAATTTTAAATTATTTTTATCGGTAATTATAATCTCCTTGATTGCATCAAGTTGTGAGGATTATTTAGATGTACCGCCAGAAGCAGCTATAACGGAAGATAAAGTTTTTAGTACTTATTTATCTTTTCAAGGTTTTGAAGACCAAATGTATGAGTATATAGTAGATCCTAATCTTTCTAATATTACAGTAGGCCATAATTTAACTGGAGAGACAATTGCCAAACAAGGGTGGAATACTTCACAAGGAGCCTCAACAGGTAATTATTTGAATTTAACCCAAGGCCGTTCTAATTTTAGATTTTTCGATGATGGGTCGGGAATTGAAAAAGGGATTTGGGCCTATTCTTGGAAAGGAATTAGACGAGCAAATATTTCCTTAGAAAAATTAAGTTTATTGACTAATGCAACTCAACAGGAAAAAGATGTAATTGAAGGTCAAGCATATTTTTTTAGAGCTTATTTCCATTTTGAAATTTTGAGAGCTTACGGATCTATACCTTATGTAAATACTGTATTAGAAGCTGATGGTCAATTACAATTACCTCGTTTTTATGAGCATAATGGTAAGTTTGATTACCAAGCTTGTACTGAATTTCTAGTAGAAGATTTACAAAAAGCAGCACAATTATTACCGCCAAGTTGGAATAATACGAATACGGGAAGAGTAACTAAAGGAGCAGCATATGCACTTATGGCAAAAGCTTTACTTTATGCAGGTAGTCCATTAATGAATGAAAATTCAAGAAATTCGGCTACTTATGATACTGCTTATATGAATAGAGCTGCAGAAGCAGCAGCCGAAGTATTAAAATTAGCTGATAATGGGGTTTATGGATTAGTTCCATTTGTTAATTATTTAGACATGTTTGCTAAAACAGACGGAAACTTGCCATTCAATCAAGAAACTATTTTTCAAAAAACAAGAAGAGATGTCGGTTCTGGAGAAATCAATACTTTCATAGGAAGATTGTACTTACCAAACAATGGTCTTTTTGGTGGAAATGCTATATGTGAAGCCGTAACACAAAATTTTGTTGATATTTTTGAAATGGCTGATGGAACCAAGTACAAACCTGGAACTCTGGCAGAGGGTGGTTATGATTATGACAATACAAAACGCTGGAATAATCGAGATCCTCGTTTCCGAAAAAGTATTTATGTAGATGGAGATATGGCAGGGATTCATTCAACTACAAAATTAGCGATGTACGATGGAGGTTCTACAATGGCTGATGGAAATACATTGAGTCCTTATATTGTGCATAAATTTTGGCCAGTAGGTGCTAATAAGAAAGATACACAATGGAATACCTTACGAATAGTTACTCCACTAATCAGGCTAGCTGATGTATATCTTATTTATGCAGAAGCTGTTTACAATACAGCTAATAATGAGAATGCAACATCTTCAAATTATACTATGACGGCCTTACAGGCTGTTAATAAAGTAAGAGCAAGAGCTGGAGCAGCTTTAGTTTCTAATTTAAGTGTTTATAATAATAATTTTAACGCTTTGATTAAGTATGAAAGAGACGTTGAACTTTGTTTTGAAGGTCATAGATGGTATGATTTAAGAAGATGGAAAATCAAACCAGATGCTACTTTATATAGAATGAGTTTTAATCAAAATTATACACTCTTCAATAGAGTAGTAATTCAACCATTTGTTTTTACAGACAGAAATTATTGGTTACCATTTCCAATTAATTTAACGTATGCGTATGAAGGATTCCCACAAAATCCAGGCTGGTAATTACACAAATATATTAATCGAATAAATAAACACGATGATAAAAGAGTTATATAAAAAACTGATTTTTTTCTTTACATTTTTTGTGATATTATCAATCAATGCACAGGAAGGAGATAGTTATATTTTAAAAGGAAAAGTAACTGATGAATTCAATGCCCCTTTATCAGGAGCATTAGTTACTGCAGGAAAAGAAGGAAAAACGTATTCAGATCAAAAAGGTGAATTTCAAATTTCTATATCTAAAGCAACTAGTGTTAAAGTTGCTAAAGATGATTTTGAATCACAAGAAATCACTATTTCTGAAATGAATAATACGATTTCAGTAAGTTTAATCCATACAAAGTTATTTTTACAAGAAACTGATAAAATTAATTTACCTTTTGGTAAATTAGAAAAAGGTAGGATAGTAGGTTCTGTAAGTAATATTAACATTGAGGAGCATTTAAGTAAAGACCAAAGAATTGGTGTAGGAAGTGCTATTACAGGCAAAGTAGGTGGTGTTTTTAATAATGCAAATGTTTTGGGTTTTGGTTCAGCGGTTTACATTGTTGATGGTATTCCGAGATCTATTGACTTCGTTAATTTAACAGAGATTGAGGATATTACCGTTTTAAAAGACCCTGTATCAAGAGTTTTGTATGGATCTGCTGCTGATAAAGGAGTTATTTTAATTACTACTAAAAGAGGAAAAGTAGAAAAAAAGAACCTAACTGTAAGAGCTGATTATGGTATTCAAACTGCTGTAGCAAAACCTAAATATTTGAATGCAGCTGATTATATGGAAGTTTATAATCAGGCTAATTTGAATGACGGAAAAGCTATAAAATATTCAGATACCAAAATAGCAGATACTAGAAATGGTGTGAATCCAATGTTCAATCCTGATGTAGATTACTACAGCAGCACTTTCTTAAGAAATAATGTTAATTACTTAGATGTTAACATGGAGGCTTCTGGAGGGACAAGTAAAGTACAATACATGCTTACTGCAGGATTGTCTAATAATCAAGGATGGTTGAAATTAGGTAGTGAGAATGAAAGGACTGATCGTTTTAATATTAGAGCTAACACTAATTATAGTTTATCTTCAAAACTTAAAATGAATTTAGATGCAGTAAGTGTTTTTAAAATTTATAATTCACCAGATGTTTTTGATTTAACTAATGGAGTTGTTACAAGTGACTTTTGGACTAAGGCACAAACTAATTTACCAAATTCATATCCATTGTTAATCCCTATCTCAAGTATATCAGATCCAGCTTCTTATCTAGGTGCTGATTTGATTGATGGTCAATATCTATTAGGAGGAACAAATGAATTTACTAGGAATATTTATGGTGATTTGACAAGGAGAGGAAATAAAACTATTACCGATAGATATTTTCAAATTAATTCAGGTTTAGATTGGGATTTAAGTTTTTTAACTAAAGGATTGACATTCAAAACCAATCTAACTTTTGATTTTTTCAACACTTCTGTTGAAAATCAAAATAAATCGTATGCAGTATATCAGCCTGTAATGGTGGGAAATGATGTTTCAGTTGTTAAAATTGGTGCAGATGTACCTTCTAATGAAAAAAGTGTAAATGCAGCTGAAGCCTATTTTACTCGTAGATTAGGTTTTTATTCTACATTAAATTATAAAAGAGATTTTGGTATACATTCATTGGATGTAACGGCATTGTCTTATTTAAGCCAATTTATTGTTCCTAATGTTTTTCAAAGTGAAAAAAGTTTAAATTACGGTATTCGTGCCAATTATATGTTAGCTAATAAGTATGTGCTTGATTTCTCAGGAGCAGTAATTGGTTCTAGTAAAATGGCGCCAGGAAATAGATTTGGTTTTTCACCTACCGCAGGATTGGGATGGATTATTAGTAATGAAGATTTTTTTCATAAAAACGGAGCAACAGATTTCTTAGAATTAAGAGGAACTGTTGGATTACTTAAAAATGACAATTGGAATGATTATTTTTTATATGATACATCTTTTAGTAGAGGCAATTATTTTAATTATTCAAATACTTCAGGTAATTCAGCGATTAGAAATCAAGAATTAAATTATAATAATGTAGGTGCAAATATCGATTGGCAAAAACGTTTAGAGTTTAATATAGGATTTGAAGGTTTGTTTTTTAATAAATCATTATATGCTGATGCAAGTTTTTTTCATTCAAAAAGTTATGACTTGATTACAGCTCTTAATAATTCAACTCCAGATTTGTTAGGATATACCATTACAGCTAATAATAATGCTTTTGTAGATAATGGTTTTGAATATACCATAAGATATAAAAAGGCAATTACTAAGGATGTAAAAATAGATGTAGGTTACAATACTATATTTTCAAATTCTAAAGTAAGTAAAATGGATGAGCCAATTTATGGACCTAATGCACAGACAAGAGTGCGTACAGGTAATGCAAGCGGTGCGATGTTTGGCTTGACAGCTAATGGATTATATGGCGTTTCTGATTTTAATACAGACGGAACATTAGTAACAGGTTTGCCTAAAGTTAGTTACGGTAATGTACAACCAGGTGATGTTAAATACATTGATATCAACAATGACGGTATAATTGATGATAATGATCAATCAATAATAGGTAATAATAGACCAGATATGCAATACAGTTTAGATCTAAATGTGTCTTATAAAAATTTCGATTTTTATGTTTTGGGTGTTGGTCAAGTTGGACAAGATCAATATCGCAATAGTGCTTACTTCTGGACTTATGGTGATTTAAAATATTCTGAAACAGCGCTTCAAGCTTATGGGCCTAATAATCAGGATGTGAATGCAACAATGCCACGTCTTTCATCTACTAAGAATAATAATAATTATAGAAATTCTACTTATTGGTTGTATAAGAATAATTTTTTCACAATTCCAACTTTGCAATTGTCATACAACATAAAAGGAAAAGAAAAAGGAATGTTTAATAGTGTTAAATTATTTGTAAAAGGAAATAATTTAATCGTTTTGAATAAAAATAAAGATATTGAAAATCTACGTTTTGGTGTAGGCTCAAGTCCAATAACGAAAGGAGTATCAATAGGTGTACTTACATCATTTTAAAAAATAATAGATATGAAAAAATATAATAAAATATTAATTACAGCAACTGCTTTTTTAGGTTTATTTGTAGTTTCTTGTGAGAGTTATTTAGAGCCAGAACCAGAAAATCGTATAACTTTAGAAGATGCGATTGATTATCCTGTATTTGCAGAGGGATGGTTGTTGAAAGCTTACAATGGAATGCCTACAAATTATAATTTCAGTATTGATGTTGCAAGTGATGATGCTGGTACCAATGATCTTTCTTCTAATATTAACATTATGAATAGAGGAGGATGGACATCCGCTCAGAACCCTTTAACTATCTGGTCAAAAGCATATGAAATGAATTTGTATTTGAATACTTTTTTAGAACATGCAGATAAAGTTGTTTGGTTTCCTTCTGATGTAACTAAAAATGAAGTTTTTAAAAAACGTATTATAGCTGAGGCATATGGTTTGAGAGCTTATTGGAATTTTCAATTATTAAAAAATCATGCTGGAATCGGGGCTGATGGGAGGTATTTAGGTTTTCCAATAGTTGATCGAGTAATAAAGCCTGATGAAGTTAATAAATTGCCAAGAAATACTTTCAAAGAATGCGTTGATTTTATCGTAGCGGATTGTGATAAAGCTATTGCTGATTTACCTTCACGCTGGGAAACAGCAGGAAGTGATCCTATAATGGGTTCTAGAAATTTAAATAGAATTAGTGGTTTAGCTGCAAGGAATTTAAAATCATCAGTAGCACTTCTAGCTGCTAGCCCATCTTATAGTGCTTCAGGTTCACTAACTTGGCAAGATGCAGCTGATTATGCAGCTGATGTTATTATTGCAAATGGTGGAGTTAATTTATTAGCAAGTGATGTAACTTATTATGAAAATTACCAGTCTAAAGAAATTTTCTGGTCGTCTACAAGGATAACGAATAAATCAACATGGGAAAAGGATAATTTTCCTCCATCATTATTTGGTAATGGAAGAACAAATCCATCGCAAAATTTTGTTGATTCATTTGGAATGGCTGATGGTAAACCCATTGCTGGTAATCCTAGTTTTAATCCAAATAATCCTTATAGCCAAAGAGATCCTAGGTTAGCAAAATATGTGATTTATAATAATCTAACTTTTGGTACACAAGCTATTAAAACACATGAAGGTTCAGGTATTGATGGAATAGGTAGCGTAGCGACATCAACGGTTTCGGGATATTATCTTAAAAAGTTCTTGAATCCAAATGCTAAGTTAAATCCTGCAGGTGTAATTACAGGTGCAGATCACTTTTATACTTATTCTCGTTTTACTGAGGCTTTGCTGAATTTTGCAGAAGCAGCGAATGAAGTTGGAGGGCCTGATTATAATGTTAAGGGGTTTACTGCTAGAGGAATAATAAATGCTATTCGTACTAGATCTGGTATTAATACAACTTATACAGCAACACTTACTTCAAAGGATGCTATGCGTACTTTAATTAGAAATGAAAGAAGGATTGAACTTTCTTTTGAAGGATTTAGATTTTGGGATTTAAGACGATGGGGATTAATTGATGTAATGAAAGAGGATTTAAAAGGGATAAGAATTTCTACTGACCAAACAACTTATACTATTTTTTCGGTAAACCCACGAAGTTATCAAGATTTTCAAATCTATGGCCCCATTCCATTGGGAGAAACTCAAAAATATGATTTAATCCAAAATAAGGGATGGTAGTTTTAAACACAATATAATAAATTAAAAAGTTATGAAAATAAAGATAATATACCTATTTGCATTAGTTTTTTTTGCTTTTGGTTGCGAAAGTGGTGAAAATGAATTTGCAGATTTTGATACTCAAACAGTGTATTTCCCAATTCAATACCCCGTAAGAACTATTTCACTTCAGGAAGATAGTAGGGTAGATAATTCTATTGATTTACAAAAGTCATTTAGTATTGGAGTAGCTGTTGGTGGATTAAGGTCTAATAGTATGGATAGAAAAGTTACAATTGCGTTGGCTCCTGAATTAGCTCAAAATGTATCAGTTGGAGGTACGCCATTAGTATTGATGCCAAGTAATTACTATACCTTGGCTTCTAATGAAATTACAATTCCAGCAGGAAGTCTTTCAGGTACTGTAAAAGTTCAGCTAACAGACGCTTTTTTTAATGATCCATTAGCTGTTAAAACTACTTATGTAATTCCTATTGTTATTGTTTCTTCGAATACTACCGAAATTCTAAAAGGTATTCCAGCTGAAGGAGTTACGAATCCTGATAGAAGAGTTTCTTCAAATTGGGAGGCTGGTTTTACACCCAAAGATTTTACATTATTTGCAGTGAAATTCATTAATAAATATCATGGGAAATACTTACACAAAGGTAAGGATGATACTTTGGATACTAATGGAGCAGTTGTTAGTTCAGATATTTACAATACAAAGTATTTAGAAGACAATATTTTAACAGATTTATTTACTGGAGGTTTAGCTAAATCAACAATGAGTAGGATTGGTAAAAGTAATGCTGCAACAAGTAAAATGGATTTAACTTTTGGTGCTAATGGTTCCATCACTGTTTCAACTTCATCAGGAGGTTTAACAGTATCTGGTACTGGAAAGTTTATTGCTCGTAATGAACAAGGAGCTTTAACTTGGGGTGGTGAAACTAGAAAAACAATTGTATTAGACTATACTTATGTTGCTGGATCGGTAAATCATCGTGTAAAGGACACCTTAGTATTTAGAAATGATGAATTGAAATTCGAAGATTTTATCCCTACATTAAATCCGTAGATTTCATTTTATATTTTGTGTTAGATTAAAACCATATTACAAGAGTAATATGGTTTTTTTATGTAAATGAGCAAAAAGAATGTACATATTCACTTCTATGAATTAGTTTTTTAAGGCTAATTTTAACTATCAAATATATTAATATTCATAATATGAAAGTTTTCTACTCTTTTAAATGGGTCACATTAGTATTTTATTTTCTGTCAAATAGCTTTGATTTATTTTCTCAAAATAAAATCAATGATAATTTTTCTCAAGAAAAAAATGGTCTAGTTCTGGTGGAAGCCGAAAGTTTTAACTCCCAGAAGAATTTCTCACTGAGAAAATGGCATTTAATTAAAAATTCAAAAGATGTTAATAGTGATAATGCACCTCATATTCAATCGGCTAGCGGAAATGCATATATCAAAATTTTACCAGATACGCGAACCAATCATAGCGAAAAATTAATTCCTGATGAAAATTTTTCAGATAAACCAGGAGCTATGGCTGTGGTTGCTTATAAAGTTAATTTTCAAAAAACAGGTAGGTATTATGTTTGGGCAAAAGTTTATAGCACAGGATCTGAGGATAATGGAGTACATGTAGGTGTTGACGGAACTTGGCCTGAATCAGGGAAAAGAATGCAATGGTGTGAAGGTAAAAACTCTTGGTTTTGGGAAAGTAAACTACGTACACAAAAAGAACATTGTGGTGTTCCATTCCAGATATATTTAGATATAGATAAGCCTGGAATTCACGAAATTCAATTTAGTATGCGAGAGGATGGTTTTGAAATGGACCAATGGTTAATGACTACGGATAAAAACTACAATCCGCGTTTAGACTCTAAACTGAATCCAAAAGTTACTACTGTTGGTAATGAAAATTTTATTAATAATGTGAAGAATCACGCATCTGATATTGAAATTATTCCTGCTTTGGATTTCAACATTGAGTCCAATACTTTTTATAAAAACAACTATTGGTTAGCGATTAACCCAGATAAAAATAAAGAAGCGCAAGCCTCAACCGTTTTTAAAGGAAAGTCAGGTTTGTATGATCTTGTGTTTTTTGGAGTTGGTGAGAACGATGGCAGTTCTAGGTACAGCATTTTTATTAATGATTATGAACAAGGAACCTACATAGCTCCGTTAAGTACAAATAATATGGAAGAAGGTGCGGTTTATGCCAAATCGTTTTCGGATGTGCAATTGAATACCAATGATAAAATTGTTATTAAAGCTCAAATAGGGAGCAAAGATGGAAAGGAGTTTAGCAGAGCAAGATGGAGTGGTATTGCAATCACTGCCATTGGTCAAGGAGATAATTTACTTCAAAAGATGCAAGGAGAAGCAGCATCCAATACTGTAGTAACACCATCTGGTGAATTCAAAAAATGGCATAAAATAACCTTTACTTTTGATGGGCCTTCCACTTCTGAGGATGATACTTTTAATCCGTTTTTTAATTATCGTTTTAATGTAACCTTCACGCACGTGGCAACAGGAAAAAAATATGTGGTACCAGGTTATTTTGCAGCTGATGGCAATGCAGGTGAAACATCAGCGGTTAGTGGGAATAAATGGAGAGTTCATTTTGCCCCAGATGAAATTGGTGAATGGAAATACAGTGTTGATTTCAGAAAAGGAAAATGGGTTTCGGTTAGTGATCGTGTGAAGCCTGGAGATAGTGCTGGTTTTATGGATGGGGCAACTGGAACATTTTCTATTAGCAAAAGCGATAAGACAGGAGCCGATTTTAGAGGTAAAGGAAGATTAGAATATGTAGGAGAACGTTATTTAAAATTTGCTGAAACAGGTGAATACTTTTTCAAAGTGGGTTCTGATGCGCCTGAAAATTTTCTTTCCTATGCTGATTTTGATGGTACATTTCATAATGACGGTCATAAAGACAATTTAGTTAAAACTTGGAGCGCTCATTTAAAAGATTGGAAGTCTGGTGATCCTACATGGAAAAATGGAAAAGGAAAAGCAATGATTGGAGCTATAAACTATTTAGCTTCAAAAGGATTAAACTCTTTTTCATTTTTGACCAATAATATCGTAGGAGATGACCAGAATGTTTTTCCTTATGTAGATTATGACCATTGGGATCGCTTTGATGTTTCTAAATTAGATCAATGGGAAGTAGTTTTTGAGCATGCAGATAAGCTAGGTTTGTTTATGCACTTCAAAACCTTAGAAATGGAAAACCAAGGATTATTGGATAATGGTGGAGTAGGAGCAAAAAGTAAATTGTATTACCGTGAATTGATTGCACGTTTTGGACATCATCTTGCGATGAATTGGAATATGGGAGAAGAAAATGGAGATTGGGTAAAAAATCATCCTACACCACCACAGTTTAAAGAGGAAAGGTTGGCTATGGCTGAATATTTTTATGGGCATGATCCTTATCATCACCATGTTGTGATCCATAATGGAATTAAATTCGATGATATATTAGGTAAAGAAAGTAAATATACAGGTCCTTCTATTCAGACTGAAAAAGTAGATTTTAGTGAAATTCACAAAGAAGTATTGCATTGGATCCAAGCTTCGAAGAAAGCGGGAAAACAATGGGCTGTCGCAGTTGATGAGCCTGGTGATGCTCAGCACGCCTTAGTACCCGATGTGGATGATAAAGACCATGATGTAGCAAGAAGAAATGGCTTGTGGGGAACTTTCATGGCTGGAGGCTGGGGAACCGAATGGTATTTTGGTTATAAACATGAACATTCTGATTTAACCTGTGAAGACTACCGTTCCAGAGATTTATTTTGGGATCAAGGAAGCATTGCTTTGACATTTATAAAAGAGAATAAAATTCCTTTTTGGTTAATGGAAAATAGAAATGATTTAGTAGGCAATGCTGAAAATAAAAATACAGTTTACTGTATGGCTCAAGAAAATCAAAATTATTTGGTGTATTTAAATTCAGTTGAAAAGGCATCGATTGATTTAACAAACGCATCTGGTGATTTTAGTGTTTCTTGGTTTAACCCTAAAAAAGGAGGTAAACTCCAACAAACTAATATTAAAAAAATTAAAGGAGGGACTAGTGTTGACCTAGGCTTGTCTCCAGATAAAAATCAATTAGATTGGTTAGTATTAATTACAAAAAAATAATATTATGAAATTTTTAAAATTAAAGGTTATAGCTCTTTTGTGCGTATGTTCACTTATAAATGCACAAAAAAAACAGACTGCGTTAAAAGTAGGTGCCGTTGATAAGCAGGGATATACCAATTTGTACAATGGGCACGATATGGATAATTGGAATATCATGTGTCGTGATAAACAAGAAGGTTTAGCAGCTCGTGTTTTTACAGCTGGAGAAAATGGTGAGATGCATGTATTCAAAAATTTTCCAGATGAATATGGCTTTATAGAAAACAAATCGGGTACACATTGTATGTTTTTTACTAATGAATCTTATAGTCGTTATAGTTTCAAATTTGAATACAAATGGGGAACAAAGCGTTACAATAATTTCAGTCAATTTCAGTATGATGCGGGACTTTATTTTCATGTTTTTGATGTAGCTATATGGCCAAAGGGGATTGAATATCAAGTGCGTTATGACCATACAAAAAATGAAAATCATACTGGTGATATTTGGAATTCAGGTGCTGATTTTGATTGGACTTCTGCCGCAAATGAAGATTCAAAATCAAGAACCTATTTGTCTCCAAAAGAGGGGGGAATACCACAAGAACACAAACAGGGCGAACATAAAGCATATAAAAACGCCCCTTTTCATGCACTTGATGGTCAATGGAATCAGTGTGAAGTAATTGTAATGGGAAATAAATATGCCATTTATAAATTGAATGGTAAAGTAGTTAATGTCATTACTAATTTGAGTCATTCAGAGGGATCAATTGGGTTACAGGCTGAAACGGCTGAGGTTTTTTACAGAAACATTAAAATAAAAGAATTTAAAAACGACATTCCGATGGATGTTTTTTTGAAATAATCTAAAATTCAATTAATAAAAATGAAGAATATTTTTGTTGTATTATCTGTATTGTGTTTTGCTGTTTTGAATGCACAAGATGCTAAAACGGTTAAGGGAACTCATGTGAAGGATAAAATGCCAATGCTTACTCCATGGGCAAAAGATTTGGATATAAAAAATCCCCTTCCTGAATATCCTAGACCTATAATGACCAGAGAAAAATGGCTTAATCTTAATGGAGTTTGGGAGTTTGGAGAAACTAAAGAAGGAACTGGAATTCCTAAAAAGCTAAATGAAAAAATTGTAGTCCCTTTTCCATGGGAATCTAATTTATCTGGGATTCAAAGACAATTAAAATCTCAAAGAGCTTGGTATAAACGTTCATTTATAATACCAAATGATTGGAAATCAAATGATGTTTTGTTGCATTTTGGAGCGGTGGATTTTCAAGCTAAAGTATTTGTAAACGATAAGTTTGTAGGGATACATAAAGGCGGTTACGATTCTTTTTCATTTGATATTACACCTTATTTGACTCTATCTAAAAATGAATTAGCCGTAGAAGTTTTTGATCCAGGTAGTGATGCTGCTATTGCTTATGGCAAACAATCTAATGATAAATTTGATAATCCACAACGTTATGCTTACACTCCTTCATCAGGTATTTGGCAAACGGTTTGGTTGGAGCCAGTCCCAAAACAACATATCAGTCATTTTACGATTACTCCAAATATTGACGAATCATTAATTGATGTTACTGTCAATGCTAAAAGTAGTGGTAATCAAAAAATAGAAGTAATCGTAAAGGATGGGAATACAGTGATAGGTAAAAGCACAGGAGAGTTGAATAATAATTTTCAAGTAAAAATACCCAATCCTAAATTATGGTCACCCGATAACCCTTTTTTATATGATGTAGTGATACAATTAAAAGAGGATACTAAAATCTTAGATGAAGTAACATCCTATACGGGAATGCGAAAAATAGCGGTTGAAACAGTGGGGAATTTGAAAAAAATTATGCTGAATAATACATTTTTATTTCAAATGGGACCTTTGGATCAAGGGTATTGGCCAGATGGGATTTATACAGCACCCACTGATGAAGCACTCAAATGGGATATCTCCAACATAAAAGATTGGGGTTTTAATATGATTCGAAAACATATTAAAATTGAGCCACAACGTTGGTATTATTGGGCGGATAAATTAGGAGTTTTAGTATGGCAAGATATGCCCAGTACTTTCAAAAAACGTACAGAAGAGGAAAAAACGCAGTTTGAAACTGAATTGACTCAGATGGTACGAAACAATGCTAATCATCCCTCGATTATTGTATGGGTGGTATTTAATGAGCATTGGGGTATATATGATGTGGAGCGTTTGACCAATTACACGATGGGATTAGATCCTTCTCGACTGGTTATTGGCAATAGCGGAATTGATGCTGGTAAGCCACATATTGATTATGAAGTAGGGCATATAAAAGATAATCATTCATATAGACCTCCTTCTGTACCTTTTGCTTCCAATAAACGAGCAGTAGTAAATGGGGAATATGGTGCTATTGGTTATAATGTCCCTGGACATATTTGGGATTTAGATGGTCCTTGGGTACATTATAATTATTCAGGAAAAGAAGATGCAACAACAGAATATGAGAAGTTTATTAAAATGATTGTCGATGATTTTCAAAAACAAGGATTGAGTGCTTCTGTTTATACACAGTGGACAGATGTTGAAAATGAAATGAACGGTTTATTTACCTACGACCGAAAAGTTGAAAAATTAGATAAAGAAAGAGTCAAAAAGGCTAATGAGTCAACTTATAAAACAAATAACAAATAATAATGATGAGACTAATAACATATATATTATTCAGCTTTTTTATAATACAAACCACAGGATTTACCCAAAACGGCTCTATTAAAAATAAACCCAATGTGGTAATGATTTTGGTGGATGACCTAAAACCTCTACTAGGAGCTTATGGTGATCCATTGGTTGTGAGTCCCAATATTGATAAACTAGCCAATAGGGGGATGCGATTTGATTTGGCCTATGCTAACCAAGCCGTATGTGCTCCTTCACGTTATAATTTGATGCTGGGTTCACGTTCAACAAGTACGGGGATTTATTCTTTTGGAAAGGGATTTAGAGGTTTATATCCAAATGCAGTTACTTTACCACAATATTTTAAAAATGCGGGTTATCACTCTGAATCGATGGGAAAAGTTTATCATATTGGTCATGGTGATATTGGAGATGATCAGTCTTGGAGTGTTCTTCATCACGAAGATAAAGTAATTGAATATGTTGTACCTAGTAGTACCGATAGAGCCTTGACAAGAGAAGAAGTTTTTTTTAATAATACTAGAATGTATGTGAAAAATGTTTCTTCGGTAAATGATTTGCCTAGGGGCGCAGCATGGGAAAGTCCAGATGTACTAGACGATGCCTATGCCGACGGGAGAACTGCAACACATGCTATAGATAGAATTAGAAAACTGCATTCATCTCCAGATAAACCTTTTTTTATGGCCATTGGTTTTGCTCGACCGCATCTTCCTTTTTCAGTTCCAAAAAAATATTGGGATTTATACAATCCCGAAAAACTACCAATGCCTGAATTTGAAGGTATTCCTGTAGATGCTCCCAATTTTTCGGTGAAAAGAAAAGGTGAAATTGAGAATTTTAAACCAATACCAACAAATGGGGAATTATTTGATAATGAACTTAAAACAAAATTAATTCATGGATACTATGCCAGTGTTAGTTATATGGATGCTCAAGTAGGTAGAGTAATTGATGAATTAGAAAGATTAAAAATGTTAGATAATACTATTATTGTGTTATGGGGAGATCATGGTTGGCATCTAGGTGATCACGGTTCATGGACAAAACATTCTAATTTTGAACAAGCAGTTAGAATTCCTTTGATTTTTTCAGGTCCAGGCATACCTAAAAACAGTTTTACTAATCAATTAGCAGAAACCGTAGATATTTATCCAACTCTGGTTGATTTAGCTGGCTTACCAAAACCAAAAGTACCGCAACCATTTGATGGTTTAAGTTTAACTACTGTTTTTAAAAATACTAAGGCAAGAATTAGAAATCATGCCTATCACTCCTATCCTCGAAATAGAGGTAAAGAAAAATTTATAGGTCAAGCCATACGTAGTGAACGTTATCGCATGGTACAATGGACAAATATAAATGATGTAAAAGCTGAAAAGATTTATGAACTATATGATTATGTAGAAGATCCTTTAGAGACCAAAAATTACGCTGCTTTAAAACCTGATGTTTTAAAAGAAATGATTGACATTGTTAATACACATCCAAAACCCAATACTCAATTTTTAAAATAATTTTCAACTCTCATGAAATTTAAAATAGAATTAATCTGTCTCTTTTTAATAACTATAAATTTAAAATCAATAATCAATTTGTTGAAATTGAAGAATAGGCGAAAGAACATAAGTCTATTTTATAGTGAAGATGGTGAGAATTGGACAAAGTTTGACTGTTCAATATGAGCATATGATAGTTTAAATAGAGATTATTTAGTTATGGAACTGATGAAATTGTGTTTTAAAAATTTAAATGTTAAGGATTAGAATAATAATAAAAATATAATTATGAATAAACGAAATAGAATTTTTATAGGATGTATGATAACGTTATTTACGTTATGGAGTTATGGTCAAAATAGTAAAACCTCAAAACCTAATTTTGTATTTATTGCAGTTGATGATCTAAATATATACAATAGTGTATTAGGTAACTTTCCAGGTAATTTTTTGGAAAAAGTCTATCCCAATTCAACTGTTAGAAAATCGGTTGTTAACCGATTAACCCCTAACTTAAGTAGGTTGGCAGAGATGGGTGTTACTTTTGACAAAGCATATAGTGCGGCGCCACTATGTGGTCCGTCAAGAACAGCTTTGTTAACTGGAATTCCATCACATATATCGGGTTATTATAAACATGATCAGCACTTTAGAGGTTATCAGACACTAACTGATGCAGTAACCTTGCCTCAATATTTAAAAGATAATGGATATTTTACTAGTGGTATTGGAAAAGTTTTCCATAAAGGTAGAAGTTATTTGGATCGAGGAGTTTTTAGTGATTGGCCAGATCAAATATATTCTTGGGATAAATGGGTTGAAGTAAATTCTGGAACTGGTTCTGGTTCTGATTTTGATATGACACAACCAGAAGAACTTTCAAAATATTGGGAAAATCCAAATAAGAAAAGTGAAAATTTCACCCGTTTTGGTATTACAAATGTTCCAATTAAGCAGTCAAATGACTATTTGAACGCTAAACATATATCCGATTTAATTCTTAAAGGTAAATCACAAATTACAGATGTTTTTGGTAAAACTCAACTTGTAGAAGTCCCAAACAATAAGCCTTATTTTTTAGCATGCGGACTATTTGCTCCCCATTTGCCTTGGGTATCACCAAAAGAATTTATTGAAAAGTTTCCATTAGACGAAATGCAAATAAATAAAGAATTAATTGCTTGGGTAAAAAAAGATTTAGAAGATTTATCTGCTTCGGGTAAAAAAGTGACCTCCCAAACACATTTTGATGAATTGCTTGAATATGGTAAGAAGTTGGATGGTGAAAATGGAGATATCAATGCTTGGAAAGCGTATTTACAAGCCTATCTAGCTGTAATTGCTTATTCTGATTATAATATTGGTGTTTTAGTTGATGCCATTGAAAAAAATCCGAGAAAAGATAACACCATTGTTGTATTGTGGAGTGATCACGGATACCATGTGGGTGATAAAAATAGAACTGGTAAAACGACTTTATGGGAAGCAGCAAACCACTGTAACCTTATAATTTTAGATCCAACTAGAAAAGAGTCTAGTTCAGGAAAAATTGCTAAATCTCCTGTAAGTTTACAAGATTTATATCCAACTATCGTATCGTTAGCGGGATTAGAACGACCAAAAAATGTATATGGAACGGATTTAAGTCCGATTCTTTACGATGTAAAAGCAAATAGAGGAACTCCAGTATTAAGTACTCATGAGGAAGGAAATCATACGTTACGAACGGATCAATATCGTTTTCTTCGTTTCAAAAATGGTGATACAGAATTGTATGACATGATTAAAGATCCGTTTGAGTTAAAGAATTTGGCAAATGTTTCTAAATTTTCAAAAGTCATTGCAGATTTCAATCGAGAGTTGGATGTCATTTTAAATCAACCTCCTTCAAAATAAATTAAATATAAAATAAATGTGATGAAACTTTTCGTAAAACAAATTTTGCTTTTCTTTTCTGTAGTTCTATTGCTTTCCTGTAAGACTTCAATTAATGAAGAAAAGAAAATACAAGAAAATCCAAACATAATACTAATTATTGCAGATGACATGAATGGATATGCGATTAAAAATCAATATCCCTTAATAAAGACCCCTAATTTAAATAAGTTATTGTCTGAAGGTATTTTATTTGAAAACGCTGCTTGTAATTCGCCAGTTTGTAATCCTTCTCGATCTTCTTTTTTTAGTGGTTTATATCCACATACAACAGGTGCTTATATGAATGGAAGTGATGGTTGGAATCGATCTGAAATTTTAAAAACTATAAAAAGTATCCCAGAACATTTTAAAGAACAAGGTTATGAAACTTGGGGTGCAGGGAAATTATATCATAATGAAATTGAACCAAAAAGAGATAAAAGAACTTGGGACAATTACCCTGTATATCAAGGAGGTTTTGGTCCATTTCCAGGAAAAGATTATTGGAAAGGAGGGAGTAATTTTTTTTCAATTAAACCATGGGAAGGCTCTGATTTCGATTTTCCTGATGTTAAAAATGCTAAAGCAGCAGCAGAATTTTTAAATAAAAAACATGATAAACCTTTTTTAATGGTTTATGGATTATGGAGACCTCATTCACCATACACCGCTCCCAAGCGATTTTTTGAGCAATATGAGGGTGTTGATTTTCCTTTACCTAAAGGGTATAAGGAAAATGATTTTGCCGATGTGCCATTTTTAGGTCAAATGTTAGTTGATTCTTTATCTAAATTTAGAGAGAACAAGGAATTATCAATTCCGTTATGGAAGAAATTTTTGAAAGCCTATGCGGCCAATTATAGTTTTGCTGATGATAATATAGGCAAGGTCATAAATGCTTTAGATAAAAGTAATTATGCAAAAAATACAATTGTTATTTTCTATTCAGACAATGGTTTTCACAATGGAGAAAAAATGCGATGGGGAAAAGCAACGCTATGGGAGCAAGCGGATTATGTGCCCTTTATAATAAGAACTCCTGACAAAAAGAGAGCTATTTGCAAAGCAACCATTAGTCTAATTGATATTTTTCCAACTTTGGTTGATTATGCAGGAATTAAAGTACCAGCTCATGCTCTAGATGGAAACAGTTTGGTACCACTAATAAAAAACCCAAATTTAAAATGGAGTCATCCATCTTTTACTTCTTATGGTGAAAATTATTCTTCAGTAAGGAACGAACGATATCGTTATTTGAGTTATCCTGACGGAACAGAAGAAATGTATGATCTACAAAATGATCCTTATGAATGGAAGAATATCGTAAATGATAAAAATGTAGAAACAATTAAGGATAAATTAAAGAGGGAAATCCCAAAAAAGTGGGCTCCTACTTTAGGTGGTAGGTTGGAAGTGCCAAGAGATTACAAAAAAGTAATGCGTCCTGAAATGTTAAAGGCAGCTAAGGCTAAGGGGTCTTAAATGATAGAGAAAATGAAAAGTAAAATAAAAATATTTTTAATCGTTTTTGTATTGAACCTTCATATTCAAGCACAAGAAAATCCAACATATTTTGAAAATCCAATTATTCCTGGTTTTCATCCTGATCCATCTATTACTAGAGCTGGAGAAGATTATTATTTAGTGAATTCTTCCTTTAATATGTTTCCAGGTATCCCCATTTTTCACAGTAAAGATTTGGTAAACTGGCAACAAATTGGCAATGTACTGGATAGACCTGAGCAATTGATGATGAAAACTCCAGGAAATGGTGGGGGAATTTGGGCACCGACTATTCGGTATCATGATGGTTTGTTTTATGTGATTGTAACTTGTAAACAATGTGTCAACGAATGCGGTTGTGGTGATAATTTTTATGTCACGGCATCAAATCCGGCAGGGCCTTGGTCTAATCCAATTTGGGTTGATAAATCCTATGGTATTGATCCCTCTATTTTTTGGGATGATGATGGAAAGTCCTATTATATTGGGTCAACTCACAATATTGGAGGGGCACAAGAATGGAATTCTCAAGATAGAATTTACATTAGCGAAATTGATTTAAAAACAGGTAAAATTATTTCAGAACCAATTATTCTAACGACTGGGCATGCTACCAATGCCAAATTTGCCGAAGGGCCTCATATTTATAAAATTAAAAATAAGTATGTGCTTTTGATTTCAGAAGGCGGTACCTGGAACAATCACGCTATTACTGCCTTTGAAGCCGATAAAGTGACTGGACCGTATTCTCCTATGCAAGTTAATCCCGTTCTGACACATCGGTTTTTGGGGAATGATTTTCCAATAACAACGGTCGGTCATGCCGATTTGGTGCAAACACAAAATGGGGATTGGTGGTCGGTAATGTTGGCATGCCGTCCTATTGATGGGAAATATTATTTGGGAAGGGAAACTTTTCTGACTCCAGTAACTTTTGAAGGAACAATACCTATTTTTAATAAAGGAAAAGGACAGGTTTTGTTGGAAGATAAAAGACCGAATTTACCCTGGACGCCTTTTTTAAAAAAGGATAAAGATGATTTTAATTCTTCCAAATTAGGATTTGAGTGGAATTTCATTCGTACCCCTTTAACGAAATGGTATGAATTGAATGGCGGAACACTTTACATTGAATTGCGTCCAGAAAAAATTACGGATAAAAATAATCCTTCTTTCATTGGAAAAAGATTGGCATATTTAAAAAGTAGTACTACTGCCAAAATGACTTTCAAAACTTCAAAAGAAAATGAAGTAGCTGGTTTAGTGGTACTACAGAATGAAAATTTTCAGTATCAATTACTAAAAACGAATACTGCAATCGAATTAATTAAAGTTTTCAATGAGGATAAAAAAGTGCAATCTATTCAAAAAATAATCAGTATTCCATATAATGAAAAAGAGGTGCTTTTAAGAATAGAAAATGAAGGTATGAAGCTTCGTTTTTATTTTGGATCTAATGAAAATAATATGATTCAAATTGGTACAGATCAAGATGCGAGTGTATTAACATCAAATGTTGCAGGGGGATTTATAGGAGCTTATGTTGGAATGTATTCTAGTTCTAATGGAGAAATAAGTAAAAATAAAGCCGAATTTGATTGGTTTGAATATAAAAAAATGTAACCAAGAAAGAGTTTATGAAAAGTTTTAAGATACTGATTTTAGGATTATTAGTGGTTTTTAGTGCGGGTTGTAAAACCAATAATACAAATGATTTTAGCACTAAAGATAAAAATCAAGTAGCTATCGTAAACAGGAAAGCACTTTTTGATGGTAAGAATTTAGACGCTTGGTATATAGTAGTAAGCGATAAAAAATTTACTGGTAAAATGGATGAATATTTTGTAATTGAAAAAGGAATGATTCACGTGTATCCTAAGCAAGAGCATAATTCTACGCAAAGCTTTGCGGGTTTATTTACTAAAGAAAGCTATAGTAATTATAAACTGACTTTAGAATACAAATGGGGAACTAAAAAGTTTAAGCCTAGAGAAAATTTTGTACGTGATGCAGGCGTTATTTTTCATCAATTTGGTCCTGATGTTATTTGGCCTTATGGTGTTGAATGCCAGATTCAAGAAGGTGATACAGGTGATATATGGGCGATTGGGTCAAAAGTAACTTCAAAAATAAGTCGAGTAATAAGAAATTACGACCCTAATGGCGAATTGATTACTAGAGGCACACCTAAAGAAAAATTTCAACGTTTTCATAGGTCTTATGATTGGGAAAATCCTAGCGGTTGGAACAAACTTGTAATTGAAGTAAAAGGAAATAATGCCAAATATACTTTGAATGGTTATCTTGTCAACGAAGTTATAGATGCTCAAAAATACAATGAATTATTAGGTGCTTATGAACCATTGACATCGGGAAAAATAGTGATTCAAGCTGAAGGAGCAGAACTGTATTATCGTAACATTTTTATAGAGGCATTGGATAGATAACAGAAAAGATTTAAGTTTTATTACTACAAAAAGCCACTCCGTATATACTTGTTATGCAGAGTGGCTTTTTTGAAAAAGTGATAGGCGTGTTTTTTATAATTTTCTAATCCAAATATTTCTAAATTGAGTTTTACAGCCATGTTCTTGTAACGCAAGAACATCTTCTCCATGAGCAGAAGGGTAATTATGTAATCCTATATAATTTGTCAATCCGTTGATGGTGATGTTGTTTTGTACTAAAACGCCATTATGGAATACGGTTATTCTGGCAGGAATATCGATAAGACCATTCGTTTTAAAACGAGGTGCGGTATAAATAACATCATAAGTATTCCATTCTAAAGGACTTTTCATAGCATTGACTAATGGTGGATGCTCTTTATAAATGCTAGCTGCTTGACCATTGCTATAGGTTCTGTTGTTATAGGAATCTAAGATTTGAAGCTCATATCTGTTTTGAAAAAAGATACCGCTATTTCCCCGCCATTGACCGCCTTCAATAACTTCGTCGGGAGCACTCCATTCAAGATGTAATTGACAATCTCCAAAGGGCATTTTAGTTTGAATACCTCCAGTTTCAGGAACTATTTCTAAATAATCGTTGTTTACGATTTTCCATGGAGCGTTTTTTTTACTGTCTTTTTGACTTACCCATTGATCCAAATTTTTACCATCAAACAATATAAGTGCGTCAGAAGGTGCATTACCTAAGTTTTTGGCGGGAGTAACCACAACGACTTCAGGTTCCCAAATCTCTGTCATTTCTGGTTTCATTGGCATAGGTGAAACTTCAGGTGGTGTTATAATAACCTTATGTTGTGCTATTGCTATTGTTGTTGTAAGTATCAAGGATATTTGAAAATAATAGTTCATTTTTCTATCATTTTTTGAGTTAAGGTTTAAATAAAAAACCAATACTGCTAAGTTAAATTAGCAGTATTGGTTCATGTATAAATATAATATATTTTTAAATATTAATTGGTTTTAAAGCTCCAAATTTGCCCCGTAGTAATTCCACCTTTACCATCTTTTGCAACTATTCTCCAATAGTATTTTTTGGAAGGTTCTAAAGTAACGGATAAGTTTGTTGTTGTTATATTATCTCCCTTTTTTTCCGTTGGAGGATTGCTTGTACCGCAATAAACGTCATAGCTTAAAGGATCATTGTCAAGATCACTATTCGTCCATTTTAAATTTACAGATGCATCTAGTATAGTTGAATTAATCAATGGAGATACTAATTCTGGAGCGAAAGGGATATGATTTGAAATTCCGTTACCTTCGGTATAAAAACTATTTGAGGTGCTAAAATTGCTTGAATTTTCAACATCTGTTGCTTTAACTCTCCAATAATAAAGAACACCTTTTTCTAATGAAATGACTGTAGAAGTAGTTGATACTGTTTTTGTTTCAATTAAAGGTGAGAATGTATTGTTCTTGGATATTTCTAGTACATAAGAAATAGGGTCGTTTTCTGAATCGATTGCTGGATTCCAGCTAAAATTTACCGAATTGTCTATGCATAAAACATTATTTCCAGGATAAACTTGTATTGGTACACTAGGCGCATTATTTGTGACAGGTTCATTGACCTCATCATCTCCAGAGCTTCCGCAAGCCGTAAGTAAAATACTGATTTTTAATAGATATAAATATTTTTTCATAAGAATAGGATTAATTTTTAATGATTTTAAAATATACAGGAGTATTTAGTATTGCTTTTACAAAATATAATCCTGATGGAACATCTTCAATGTTTAATTCAACGTTTCCGTAATTTATTGGATAACTTTTTGTTGAAATCAGTTTGGAATTTGAATCATACAGTTCAATAACAATTTTGTCAAGGTTAAAAGGCATATTATTAATTATAAAATGTCCTTTAGTAGGATTTGGATATACTGAAATTTCATTGAATTGATACATTTTTTTTGAGATAGTTCCTTCACATTCTACATTAGATTTTATTTCAATTAAATCCCCTTGATTTATGTCTACATCAAATGATGTTTTCATTGTTTCTAAAATTTCATTACCGTTTACAAACACTTTAAAAGGTGCAGTGCCTTCTTCAATATTTATGCTAGCTTTAGATGAATTCATAACAGTTTTAGCAGACATTGTTACTCCGGCAGTAATGTTGACACTATAGCATTGTGAATAGTTTTTACTATCAATTGTAATACAAAAATCATATTTTCCTGGTGTTAAATTGGCAACTGTTAATGGTGTTGCTGACGTGAACTGGTATGCTATTCCATTGATGGTGGTTTTGTAGTCGTAATTTTCAGTAGCAGCGATTGTGATTTTTCCGTTTGCTTTATTCGGACATGTTTCGCTCACTGAAGTTATTGAAAAGTTTGATGAAGAAAGCTTGAATATTGGACATCCTTTTTCATCTACGACAGTACCTTCTGGTGTGTTAGCACACTCATCAATTTCATTTTCAACTCCATCTTTATCATCATCAATGGTTAAGAATTCTATCCAATTAATATTAAATCCGGTTGTTGCTGCATTTATTTTAAGGGTTTGTAAGCCTTTAGTCAAATTTAGGTCAAGAGTAATTGTTTTCCAAGATTGTAAACCACCAGTGTTTTCAATGTTGATAGTTTTTAGGAGATTCCCATTACTACTTAAATTAAAAGACGCATTACTATTCGAAGCAACTCTAAATTTGACTCTGTATAGATCCGATTTTTTTACATAAACTTCATAATCAATGGAACTATTTGCATCAACTAAATTAATATTTTGTCCACCATTAGTATCTGAAGTGGATTCAGAATTTACGCCGTTTGCACTAGTATAATTTTCGGACTGAATTAATGATGGTATTGAAGGATAATTGTCATATGCTGCCGGATTAGTTGCGGGTACGGCTACATTGTCTAGTCCAAAGAGCCCGGCATTTTGTATTTGTGCTGTTCCATAGGCACTTGAAAACATGATTACGATGTATTTATAATCAGTTACATCAATAGTATAGTTAATTGTTTTCCAGCTTTCTGCATTTCCTAAAGCAAGATTACTGCTTAGAGCTATTACTTCATCGTTTCCAGTACCTTTTACGAAATTGACGGCATCATTATCTCCGCTGTTTCCGCTACCTCCTGTCATTCTAAAGTAGGCATTATTTGCTGCGGAAATTCCTTCTTTTACACCCCAAACCCTGTAGGATATTCTATCTCCAGTCATAGGAGCTTTCCAGAAATAATCAAAAGACATATTTAAGACTCCTGTCGCATCAGCATTGGTATTATTATATACATATGCAATACCTCTTGAAAATTCAGATGTAGAAACTTTGTCGACGTAATCAGTAGGGTTACCTCCAGTATTTTTTATTTGTAAATCGTCTCCAGCTACTCCAAGTGGATTTGCAGCAAACCATTTACCTGTACCAGCTGGTATTGCTTCCATATCGCTCTGGATTATTCCTCTGTTGCCGGTGGCATAAATATTGTTTTTTAATTGAGTTAATGTGGCATTAGTAAATGTTTCGACTTCCACCTCAGATTTTGCTGGTGGAATTCCAATATCAAAAGTAATGTTTTGAGTCGTAGTTTCATCAATATCAAAATAGAGATTCTTATTTACATTAGTTAGCTTTACCCCGCCAATCATAATGTTTGTAAAATTGATGTTTTTTGAATAATAGGTGTTGTTCCCTGAGGTTGTTGCATTGGCTTGACCTCTTATTCGTCCTTTATCAAATTGTTTTTCAATAGTAATGTTTTCTAGCTGAACATCTCCTAAATATCCTAAGTTTGCAATATCCACTTGTGCAGCGACTGGGACTCCGTTACTTTCTGATCTTGGCTTTATGTTTGTTAATCCAGGTATTGATCCTTCAATTCTAATATTTTTAAAGGTAGTTGTAGTAGAACCTGTACCATAATCAATAGGGTTGAAATCTAAATTAACTTGTGCGGCAATTAAACCGTTATTATTTCCAAGCCCAGACCATTCCGGGTTTATGATATCAATATTTTCTAAAAAAGAAGAACCAGTATCAATCGATGCCCAACCATAAGTTACTATAGCTCCATTATGTCCAGCCCAAAAAACACAATCATGAACATATATATTGTAATTGTAGAAGAAATCATCAACAGCTCTAATAAAACTATTTTTAACTTCACTACCAGTTCCTATTCTGAGTCCATCATTATTGGCATGCCAACCTAAAAATTTCAAGTTTTCGACAACCATTCCGTCAGGGGATACAATACCATGCTTAGGAGAATCAACAAGATGTACCCCATTGATTTCAGCAAATTTACCCAATTGGACTAATTGTCCATAAGGCTTATTTCCTAAAGCATCTTGCCAGATATATTGACGACCAGATAAAACACCTCTGCCATAAAGTTTTTGATTGGTATTGTTATAATTGGTTCTGTCTATTAATCCTTCTACAAAGGCACCTCCAGCTAAATATATCTTTTTGTCATTACCTAAATAAAGTATACCATCCGAACTGATTACTGTACCAGCAAATTGATAATTTCTTAAATTATAATAACCTGGAGCAAAATAAATTGTTGTTGCGTTTTCTAATGCAGTAGGTGATATGTTGTTAGAGTATACCACAACTCCTGCATCAGTAGGATTAGGCTTATTTGTCTCAGGTGGATCGACAAAAATGGTTAGCATGTGTTTGATCCATTTTTTTGTACTGGTTTCATTAGTAGTGTCTTCAAAATCAATTGAAATGTATTTATTATTACTGTTTATTGTAAATGAGACTTCGTTATTTCCGACCGTTGGAGTAATGTTATAGCTTTTCGGTGAAATTTTAACTTTTGAAGAGTTGTTTCCAAAAGTTTTGACAATTCTAAATGTTACCCCAGGACTTGCTATATTGTTATAGGAAATAGAGGCGTACGAGAATGTTCGACCTGTGAGTTCAGTAGCCTGATAATCATACTGAAGGTCATTGGGGTCGGCTGTAGACATTAAGACCTTTACTTCTTGTTCGGGGTCGGTTCCATGTTTTACAAATACTCGATATTTGTTTGACAACAAGGCTTCACCAGTTCCAGTTGGCCAATCATAGTGGGTAACTTGTGCCAATAAGGAAGTTGTGAAAAGAAAAAATGACAATTGTAAAATTTTTTTCATAATTAAATAAGACTTGGTTTTGTTGGTTGTTACATATTTTTTCTAAAATTACAATGTCATCTTATTGTTAATTAGCGCAAAAGTTCCTATTTTAGGTGATATTGTTTTTTATTGAAATTGAAATAAAAAAAAGGTTTAATTCGTAAGAATTAAACCTTTTGTCCTAATGGTATTTAAATTAAAGTTCTTTTATTTTGGCGATCCAGCAAATATTTTAGCTGAAGTTATCGTTGTATTTGTGGAGAAGTTTTTATCAAAAACCAAATAAATAGTATGTTTGCCGTTGGCGTTACGCAATAAAGTTTCCGTTTTTCCGTCTTTTTTAATGACAAATGTTCCTATCAATTCACCGTCGGCTTTGTCTAAATGGATAGCACATTTAGTAGGAGTTTTAATTCCTTTGATGTTTAATCCAGCGTAATAATACCCCGTGCCTAAATCAATATTTTTAAACTCAATGATATTATTTTTGATAATATTTGATTTAGTGTCTAAAATAATTTCATAAGGTTGATTTACTATAACAGGAGCAACACTAGATAGTGTCTGTTGTACAGGTCTGATTTGTCCAGATTCATCATAAACAATTTTGTCAATGCAAACCGATCGTTGTGTCCAAGTACCTGCCTCTTTAAATTCATCCTGTCTCCATGATGATAATGCAGAAGTGTGATAAAATAAATACTCCTCTCCGTGATATTCAACTATTCCTCCATGATTGGATTGATATAATCGCCAAGGAACATAGTTTTTTCCAGGATATTTAGGTCCCTCATTGACATTAACTCCTAATTCATAATTCATAATTCCTTTGTATTCAAAAGGCCCTAACGGGTTGTCACTTATTCCATAATCAAGTCTTGATTTTTTTCTAAATAAATCATCAGGATTTTTTGGGTCTATTGGTTTGTCATAATGAGTATGGTAAGAGAGGTAATATTTTCCTGCTTTTTTGTTCATCCAAATAGCTTCCATAAATCGTTCATCATCTACATCCAATTTAACGGGTTTTCCGTCCAATTCCGTCATATTGTCTTTTAGTTTTGCAGCCATATGGCTTCCGTAGTACAAATATTTTTGACCATCATCATCAATAAAAACCGCAGGATCAATTCCGTTTGTTCCTTCAATTTTTGAATTGATTACTTTGAATTTTTTGTCTGGAGAGTCACTTACAGCAACGGCAATATAGGCTGTTGTTTTTCTGTTTTTTTCATCATAACCACCTTCTTTATATAATATTCGAACAGGAAAGTACAGATAATATTTTCCTTCATAATAGACCATATCGGGTGCCCAAAGTGCCCAATCTTCACCTTTGGGTTCTTCGTTTTTACCGATGACATCATAAATGTTTAATACCTCTCCATGATCTGTCCAGTTGACCATATCTTTAGAAGAAAAAGTATGGTAACTATGCATAGTAGCATAACCGCCACCATCTTCATGGTCAACTGAGGTAACCATCCAAACACGTCCATCGGGCATCACATGTGGAGAAGCATCAGCAGTGTACATGTGCTTAATCACAGGGTTTCCGTAAGGGTAGGGTTTGGTATTAGTATTCTTTTTTTGGGCATATGTTCCAAGCGAAATTATAAAACATAAAATCGATAATTTATTTTTAGAAAGCATCATTAGATATTGTTTTAGATATTAATTTATTTTTTTAGGAGAACCAGCAAAAAAGTTAGCTTCAGAAATTTTTATGGTTTCATTGTCATCTGACTTAAATACTAAAAAGATATTATGAACTCCATGAGCTCCTCTAAGAAAAGTTTCAGCTACTCCATTATTTGTTTTTAAACTATTTTCGTTTAAAAGAATGGTTCCTAAAAGAGAACCTTTAGCGTTGTCTTTTCGTATTTCAATTTTTCCTTTTTGAACTGATTTAAGCACTTTTACACCAAAGTAGTAATAACCTGTACCTAAATTTATGTTTTTAAAGGAAAGATAACTATTGTTTTTTGCGGTAATAATTTTATCCTTGATTTTAATTTCTTGCTGGTTAAATGCTTTTTTAAGATTTAGAGAAATACTGAAATCTTGATTAATAGTTACTTTTTTAACACCTTCAATAGTTTGTTGTACAGGGATGATCGTCCCATCTGGATTATAATTCAATTCATCAACACAAACCGAACGTTGTGTCCAAGTTCCAGGACCTTTAAATTCCTCTTGTCTCCAAGAAGAAAGTGCTGAGGTATGATAGAACAGGTATTCTTGTCCATGGAATTCCACAATTCCACCATGATTGGATTGTGTTAAACGCCAAGGAACAAAATTAGTATTTGGTAAAAGAGGACCATTTTTGATCGTAGTGCCTAATTCAAAATTCATAGTTCCCTGATAAGTTAGTGGACCTTTAGGAGATGCTCCTATACTGTAATCGAGGTTTGATTTTTGACGATTGGGATCGTCTGGATTGTCTTTCGATACTTTATTATTGTATTTGGTGTGATAATTAAAATAGTATTTTCCATTATGCTTGTGCATCCAAGCTGCTTCCATGAAGTTTGTAGCTCCTATGTTTAGTTTGAAAGAAGGTCCTTCTAATTCTCTCATATTCTCTTTGAGAATCCCCATGTTTAACTGATTCCAATACAAATAAGCGGTGCCATCATCATCAATAAAAACAGATGGGTCCAATGCGCTGTTTGCACCTTCTATTCTTGGATTGGTTACTTTAAAACGTTTATACATACTGTCACTTTCAGCTACAACGCAATAACGATCTATTTCTCCATTTGCTTTTAAATTACGCATAGGGAAATATAGGTAATAAGTGCCATTTCGATAGGTGAAATCGGGTGCCCAAATAGCCCAATCTTCTCCCGGAGTTTCGTTAAGATCAGCTAGTCCAATGATTTCTCCATGATCCACCCAAGTAACCATATCCGCTGTAGAAAAGGCATGAACAGAGTGCATAGTAGCATAGCCACCACCATCTTCATGATCAACTGAAGTTACCATCCATACTCGACCGTCTGGCATAACATGAGGTGAAGCATCTGCAGTGTACCTATTTTTGATTACAGGATTGCCGTAAGGATATGGTTTTGTATTTATGTTTTTATTTTGAGAGTGTACTGTTTGTAAGCCAATAGCTATCAGAATAATTATAAATTCTTTTTTCATATGTTAATGTAGCGTGTTAATAATTGTAGTTATTTTTTTTAGATTAATTTTTTTGTCTTTAGGATATTCATGATTCATTAACCACCAGTCTTCTGTAAAACTAACTGTTTCTCCTGGTTGAATAGATTCGATAGGTCCTATGGGTTCAATTTCACATTTTTCTTCTTTGTAATACCAAATAGATACTTGATTACTTAATATGTCCCCGTAAATCTTTGGTTCATTTGCTTTGAATTTTTTAATAAATAGTAAATCGTCTTTTGAGTTATACGCAATCCAGCCTACATTACTATCCATCACAAACTTGGGTTGACTAGGTGTCCCTAGAATCTCTAAAATCCCTTCTCGGGTTCTTAAATTTACTTCTTCAGAAGGATTATAATTTAAGAGGTTTGTATTCAATTGGTACATGGCATATCCTTTGGGTAAACGACTATGAGGATTTAATGGGATTAAACATATTCCTCCGCCTTTTGCAAATGTTCTGCTCCAATGTGCGTAATCTTTAACTATTTCACTTGTGTTTTTTATGTGTTGAATGCATTGTAAATGTGAAGAATCATCCGAAAGGATGAAATCACGAATTAATTGAACACCGAGCAAACTATCTATTGGGCTTGTAAGTCGAGCAGAATTTTTCCCTGTAATTTCTGCTTTCCAAGTAGTGAAAAAACTTTCTCTTTCAGGCGTAGTTTTTTCAGGGCCTATATCAAATCGTCCACCACTAACTTCAAATTTTGGTTCTCCTTTTCTCCATGTTTTACCATTTAATGAAGTGTTTTCGAATAGGATGTTTTTACCATTTAATTGGTATGCTAAAACTCTTCCACCCACATTAGGATCTAAAATAACACTTACTTTATCGTTTTTTAGTTCGATGCAATTGTCATAACCAAAGGCACTGATTCTATTAATGCAAACTTGTGAAAAACCGAAGTTAAACAACAATAAAATAAAGATTGTAAAAAGAGCATATTGGTTAGTCATTTTATTTTTTTAAACTAGTTTGAGGTGTGTTTTTGATTTTGATATTTTTGATTGCATCGTATTCTTCATTGACACAGCGGTCTCCCCATCTATCATACATGAATTTTAAAGAATAAATATTTTGAGGTTCACTTCCTTTGTCACCATAAGTAGTAGCCCAATTTGCTAGAATTTTACGGTGTTTGATTAGTTCTTTGTTATATTTAGGATTGTAAGCTAAGTTGTTGATTTCAAAAGGATCATTTTCTAAATCGAATAATTCTTCTTCGGGTTTTGTAGGAAGCCAATATTTGGCTTGCACCTCATTTAATTCTCCAGCGTCATACATTTTTTTAATATCTACAAATTCAGCTCTTTTATCTCGATAAGAAGGTTGTGTATAGGAACGATTAGGCATATAGTTTTTGATATATTTGAATTTATCTGTACGAACTGCTCTAATGCGATCAATAGAAAAATCACAGCGATCACGTGTAGCGATTATATGGTCTCTTTTAAATGAAGAATCAAATATGTTTTTTCCTTCCATATAACTAGGTATTTGAATTCCTGCTAAACTCAAAGATGTGGTGCCAATATCGATACCACTTATCAAATCTTTTCGAACGCTTTGTTTTTTTATCTGGGAGTCATTACCAAAATAAGCTACAATCAGTGGAATTTGGATGCCTCCATCATATAAAAACTGTTTGTGACGGATTCCTTTGTAGCCATGGTCTGAAAAGAAAAAAACATAGGTGTTATTTAAAAGATTGTTTTCTCGAAGTTGCTTTATTATTTCAGCAACTTCCAGATCCGTAGCACGTGCGGCATCATAATGACGGGCAAAATCCTCATGAACGGATGGAATATTAGGATAATAAGGTGGAAGTTGAACTAATTTGCGGTCAATAGGTGTGATTTTTTCTTTGGTTTTGTCATATACTTGAATCAAACTTAATTTCCCCCCCTCTAATTGAATTTGACCAAAAAAAGGTTGGTTTTGAGGAATTGCTGAAGGCCAAATCCCTGCTCCAACAAAAGTGTACCAAAAATCAACTTTTGTGTCATCATTGTATAGTTTCTTCCGATTATAAATAAAATTGTAGTCGTCCTTACCCTGATTAAAAGTAAAATATCCATTATCTTTAAAAACTTCAGGGATTGTTTTTACTCCATCAGGTAAAAAGATAGCATCTTCAACTGTTCTGGAAGAATGGTGGTTTTGTAAGCCAAAAGTAGTAGCCATAGTTCCTGTAATAACGGCTGATCTTGAAGCGGAACATACAGGAGCAGCTGCAAATGCTTTCCGGAATAAAACACCGTTATCAGCTAGATAATCGATAGTAGGAGTGGGGTTTTTAGTTTCTCCATAACAACTGAAAACAGGATTTAAATCTTCGACATAAATCCAAAGAACATTAGGTTTGTCAGCTATTGTTGATGGTTTCTTATTTTTTATTGGGTTTGCGAATAAGTTACATCCTGCAAAAAAAATAATTCCAATTTTAAAGAAAGTTCTCATTTGACTAAAGTTTAGTGATACAAATTTATAGGCTGAACTTTTTTATGAATAGCTCATATGACTATTGTTTTGGTTTTTTTGTAATAGTTTAAGCTAAAACAGGGGTGTTTTTATAGGTAAAAGTACTTTAGAACAAATAGTATGATTTAATGAGCAAGTCATGATGTGCAGGTATTGGTTTAATTTGTATAAACGTTTTCAAAATGAAAAACTATACTGCGATATTCTTTTCCCTATTTCTTTTTTTGAGTTGCAAATCGATACCTAAAAAAGAGAGAATATCATCTTGGACAAATCCTATCCGGAAAGGAATCAATCAATATGGTATGAAAGATTTTTTTGTCTTTTTGGAAGATGAAAAATATTATGTAGTAGGTACAGAGTATAGTAGTCCCTACAAAGGATATTTAGGCCCAGTTTTATACCAATCCAAAAATTTAAGTAAGTGGAAAAAAGAGATTAAATTACTTAATCCTAATGATATTCCTGTAAATGCTTGGTATAAAGATGGCTGGTTTGCTCCTGAAATTAAGAAAATTAAAAACAAATATTACTTTAGTTTCAACAATCGCAACAATGCAGTAAATCCATATCAAAAATTGGGTTTTGGAATAGCGGTGAGTAATGAATTAAAGGGGCCATATAAAGTAATAAATACTAAGACTCCTCTAACTCTTGGCAATCATGGTAGTTTAGTCGTAGGAGAAAATGAGGATGAGATATTTTTAATATATGATAACGATGCACGTATATACAGCGTTAAAGTAGATATAGAAAAGGGGATTTTAAAAAATGAACCAAAAGAATTGTTAGGACCAGAAACACTCGGTAAGAATTATAAATATCTCGATGCTCCACAAATAACAAAAGTTGGACCAGTATATCATATGCTGTTTTCACAATTCTACGGTGGTTATGAAGTAAAAGTATTTCACATGACTGCAATACATCCACTCGGACCATGGAAATGGGATGATACTAATCCGTTATATAGTTTTCTAGAAGCTGAAGCAGATGAAGTAGTCAAAAATAAGTATCCAACTCGCCATGGCTTTGCACCTCCCACACAAGTTGTGTTCAGTAATCAACTATTTTTAGGTAAAAATAATCAGTATTTTAATGCTTATCATAGTTCTGAAAAATATTCAGAGCCTTATTTGTGTATTGAACCTGTAGAGGTAGATGGGGATAGAATTTACATTCCGACAGCTAAAAATAAACATCAAAAAGAAGTTATAAAATGAGTAGAAATATAAATACTATTATTGTCTTTTTATGTGGTTTTTTGTCTCATGCACAGTTGATTACTTATGACTCTTCTTTGAGTAAGACTGCTAAAAATGAATTTGTTTTTTCATCGCCATATTATAAAATATCGTTGATTCAGAATGATTTGAAGAAAGATTGTTTTGTTTATGGAATGAATGCGATGCATGTTACCAATAATTCAAAATCAACATCATGGTCTAATTTTTCTTTTGAAGGAAAGGTAAAAGTTAGGGTTTCTATATTGTATAAAAAAATCAAATTTGCACAAGTATTACCTAGAAAAGCAACTATTAATGTTACGATAATAGATAATCATACCATTGAATTTGAAATTTCAAAACCAGGACAATATTCTATAGAATTCGAACAAGGAACTTTCATAGAACATCCGCTACTGTTATTTGCAAATCCATTAGAAGTTACTATTCCTAATAAATTGGATAAAAATGTTATTTATTTTGAACCTGGTTATCATGAGATTGGCGATAAATTTATTATACCGTCTAATACTACAGTGTATATCGCAGGAGGAGCCTATGTAAAAGGGCAGTTTTTTGCGGAAAATGCCGAAAACATTACCATAAAGGGAAGGGGTATTTTGTCTGGTGAAGATTATAATCCGAGAACACATAATCACATGATTACCATTAGGGATAGTAAGGAAATAAAAATTGAAGGAATTACAATTATTCATGCGTCACGATACATGATTTCATTATCGGGTTCAAATCATCATTTGGATAATGTTAAAATGATGGGATGGTGGTTTAGCACTGATGGGGTTTCCTCTGGCGAAAATTCCTTAATTGAAAACTGTTTTTTTAAAGTCAATGATGATGCTATTAAACTTTATAATAGTAATACTATAGTTAAGAAATGTGTCATTTGGCAATTAGAAAATGGTGCGCCTTTTATGATTAGTTGGAACGGAAGTAGGGATTTTGGTAATGTTAAAGTTCAGGATGTTGATGTAATAAGAGTAGAACATCATTGGGATAATGAAAATTTAGCTGTTTTTTGTGCTGTTCACGGTTCAAAAGCTCATATAAGTAATTTTGAAATAGAAGATATTAGAATTGATAATTCCAATTGGCGTATGTTTCACATTGTTACTCGTCCCAATAGATGGGCAAATTGGAATCCTTCCAAAGGTTGTATTTCTGATTTCACTTTTAAAAACATTGATTATTATGGACAACAAAAGATACCAAGTTTACTCATGGGACACGATATAAATCATCCTGTTTTTAATTTCACTTTTGAGAATTTAAAAATAAATGGACAAAAGGTGTTAAATGCTAAAGAGTTCTTAATTATAGATGAAAGTACGACTTCTTCTATCGTTATTCAATAACAATGAAGTAATAGACCTATTTTGGTATAAAACAGCAACAATAATGAACAAATGAGATGCTCAAAAATTGGATTGATGTGATAAATTTGAAAAAAAAATATAAATAGAATTATGAAAAACCACTATTTTATTGGATGCGCTTTTATTTTAGCATTATTAAATATAGGATGCAAAAACGCTTCGAAAACGGAAAACCTTTTACAGGAGGAAAAAAGTCAGAAACCCAATATTGTTTTCATTTATGTAGATGATATGGGGTATGGTGATTTAGGTTGCTATGGTCAAAAAACTTTAAAAACACCTAACATCGATAAGTTGGCTGCAGATGGAATGATATTTACTCAACATTATGCAGGTTCTACTGTTTGTGGACCATCAAGAGCTTCTTTGTTAACAGGAAAACATACGGGGCATTCTTCAGTTCGTGGGAACAGTCCAGAGGGACAGTTGTTAGAGGATAGTGAGGTTACAATCTCCGAAATGTTGAATAAAAAAGGATATAAAAGTGCGGTTATAGGAAAATGGGGTGTAGGTAATGACCCAAAACCAAATGATCCAGCAAGAAACGGTTTTGAACATGCGTATGGTTATGTGAATATGTGGCATGCTCATAATTTTTATCCAGAGTTTTTGTATAGAGATGGTGTAAAAGAAGCATTAAAAGGAAATGTTACTGATTGGTCTTATAAATATGATAAAGACTTAAAAGAGGGTGCTGGAATTGCTAAAGTAAAAGAAACCTACGCAATAGATAAACTAGAAGAAGATGCAATGAAATTCATGGAGGATAATGCCAAGAATCCATTCTTTATGTATTATTGTCTAAATATGCCTCATGCTAATAATGAAGCAGGCTATTTTACAGGTGATGGTATGGAGGTACCAAGTTATGGTGAATTTGCAAATAAAAGTTGGCCTAATCCTGAAAAAGGTTTTGCTTCTGCTATAAAAATTATTGACAACAGTGTTGCAAAAATTGAAGCTAAATTAAAACAGTTAGGAATTGCTGATAATACAATTATTGTTTTTGTAAGTGATAATGGTCCTCATAATGAAGGGGGACATAGTGAAGCCTTTTTTGACAGTAATGGAATTTACAGAGGTAGTAAACGTGATTTGTACGAAGGAGGAATACGAGTACCTTTGATTGTTAAATGGCCAGCAAAAATTAAAGCAGGTTCAGTAGCCAATAATCCAGTAGCAACTTGGGATTTTTTACCAACGTTTGCAGATATAGCGAAAGCTAAAACTCCAGCTAATATTGACGGAATTTCATTTTTACCAACACTTTTGGGGAATGAAAAGCAACAAAAAATGCATGAATATTTCTATTGGGCTTTTTATGAGTTAGGTGGTAAGCAAGCTGTAAGAGTAGGAGATTGGAAACTTTTGAGATTAAATGTCAAAGGAGATGCTACTAAGGTTGTAGAGGAATTGTATAATATAAAAGAAGATCCTTCTGAGAAAAATAATGTTATTAAACAACATCCTGATAAAGTCAAAGAATTAAGCAAATTAATGAAGTCTGCACATGTAGAACATCCTTTGATTTCTTTATTCTCAAATGATGGAAATACAGAAACTCGATTCAAGTAATTATAATAATCAATAATGAAAAATATAAAAGTAATAGCACTAGCATTGTCGTTTATCGTCTTTGCTTGCGGGACAAGAGATAAAAAAGAGTCTCAAACTGTTAAAGAAAATGTTACTGAAAAATCAGCAGTAGCACAAACACCTCCAATGGGATGGAATAGTTTTGATGCGTACGACTGTCGAATCAACGAAAAAGAATTTAAAGCTACCGTTGATTATATGGCTGATAATCTATTGCAATACGGTTGGGAGTATGCTGTAATTGATTACATCTGGTGGCATCCAGAACCAGGGAATTGGGATACACCTCGAAGAAAAGGACATCCAGATATTAGATATAATGAAGATGGAAGTCCTTTGCATCCTGAATATACAACAATGGATGAGTATGGAAGGTTGTTACCTTCTGTTGAACGTTTTCCCTCGGCAGCTAATGGTAAAGGGTTTAAGCCTATTGCGGATTATGTGCATAGCAAAGGAATGAAATTTGGAATTCATATTATGAGAGGAATTCACAGAGTGGCTGCTCATAATGCAACACCTATCATGGGGAGTAAAGCAACTGCCAAAGACATTGCGGAGCCTTTTGATACTTGTAATTGGTGTAACCATATGTTTGGAGTTGATGCATCTAAAGAAGGTGCACAAGCGTATTATAATTCTATTTTTAAATTATATGCTGAATGGGGGGTAGATTTTATCAAAGCCGATGATACTATGTTTCCTCCGTATCATGACGGTGAGATTGAAATGATTCGTAAAGCAATTGATCAATGTGGTAGACCAATGGTATTGAGTCTATCATGTGGTGAAGCTCCTTTGTCACGTGCAAGTCATTTAGTTCAAAATGCCAATATGTGGCGTGTCTCTGCTGATTTTTGGGATGATTGGGAATCATTAGAACATAATTTTGATTTGCTTAATGCTTGGTCACCTTTTATTGGTGAAGGTCATTGGCCAGATGCTGATATGATTCCTTTTGGTCGTATTTCGCTTCAAGATCGACCACATGGTAAAGAAAGAATGTCAAAATTTACAGTTCCAGAGCATTATACATTAATGAGTTTATGGAGTATTGCAAAGTCACCATTAATGATGGGGGGGGATTTACTTACTACTCCAGAGAGTACTATGAAATTTCTTAAAAACGAAGAAGTTTTATATGTAAATCAACACAGTATTGATAATCGTCAAGTGATGAAACAAAATGGACAAGCCGTATGGATTGCAACAGATCCTAAAACTGGAGATAAATTCGTAGCTCTTTTTAATTTAAGTGATAAAGAACGTACTGTAAAGTTTAATTTAGAATTAGAATCTTTAAGAAATGACTATAAAGTCCGCGATATGTGGGAGAAAAAAGATATTGGAGTTATGAGTAAAGAACTTTCTGCTGTTATTGAAACCCATGGAGCAAAGATGTTTCGACTAACAAAAATTAAGAAATAATAAACTTTTGGTTAGTTAGTTATTATTTCATTTAGAACCCATTAATTAATTTATTTCCATATAAGTTTTTTAGTGGGTTTCTTATAAAATATTATTTTATGAAAAACTTCTTTAAAATTATTGCGCTGCTTGTAGTATTTTGTTCATCCCATGCACAAGTAAAAAAACTTGAAGATATAAGAATTAGAGACCCTTATATTTTTGCAGATAAAAAGACAAAAACGTATTATTTATATGCTCAAACTGGTAACCGACTAGGAATTAATGATACTATTAAAGGTGTAGAAGTGTATCAAAGTAAAAATTTAAAAGACTGGTCAGAACCAACTACGGTTTTTTCAGCTTCCAAGAGTCATTGGGGAACGAGAATGATTTGGGCTCCAGAAATGCATTATTACCAAGGAAAATACTATTTGTTTGTGACTTTTACTGGAGATGAAATGCAACCCAAGCCTTTGGATAAACCAGAGCAATATAAAAGAGGTACTCAAATTTTAATGGCAAAATCTCCCTTAGGTCCATTTAAAGCATTTGAAAACAATCCTACCACCCCAAATGACTGGATGAGTTTGGACGGTACTTTATGGGTTGAGAATAAAATCCCGTATATGGTATTTTGTCATGAATGGGCACAAATTGGAGATGGAACTATGGAATTAATTCAATTAAAAAAAGATTTATCAGGTACAGTAGCCAAATCCAAAACACTCTTTCATGCCACTGATGCTAAATGGGTAAGAAGCTTGTCATCAACAGGTTTTAAATATCATGGTTACGTAACTGATGGTTGTTTTATTTACAAGACCAAAACGGGTAAGCTATTAATGATTTGGTCTAGTTTTGGTGATAAAGGATATGGATTAGGGCAGTTAATTTCAGAATCAGGTTCTATACAGGGACCTTGGAAACAAATTGATAGAATGATTTTTGAGAATGGTGGAGGTCATGGAATGATTTTTAAAACTTTCGAAGGAAAGTTGATGATTACTTTACACCAGCCCAATAATGGAGAAAATGAAAGAGCACAAATTTACGAACTAAAAGATAATGGTGATTCTTTAGAGATTATGAATTAGCTAAAAAAATGTTTAAAACTAAAAAGAAAAATTAATAATTGATTTAAAAATTATTCACTTATGAGCTCAACTCTCGAATTTGCAGATTATGCAGTCTTTATAATCTACTTTTTAATAGTATCTATTTATGGATACATTGTTTATCGCAAGCGCGAAAAAAATGAACACGATGCTAAGGCGTATTTCTTAGCCGAAGGAACTTTAACATGGTGGGCAATTGGTGCATCACTTATTGCGTCTAATATTTCTGCAGAGCAGTTTATTGGAATGAGTGGTGAAGGTTTCTTCTTAGGGATTGCAGTTGCTGCTTACGAGTGGGTTGCTGCTATTGCCTTAATTATTATTGCTATTTGGTTTATTCCTGTTTATTTAAAAAACAAGATTTATACCATGCCACAATTCTTAAAAACAAGATACAACGAAACAACAGCGTTGATTATGGCTGTTTTCTGGTTGTTTTTGTATGTTTTTGTAAACTTGACTTCTATTTTATACTTAGGAGCCGTTGCTATTAACGGATTAGCAGGAGGAGATTATCTTCATGTTATTATGTTAGGATTGGCTGTTTTTGCTTTGATTATTTCTTTAGGAGGAATGAAAGTAGTTGCTTATACCGATGTTATCCAAGTTGCGGTTTTGATTATTGGAGGTTTAGTAACTTCTTACATTGCTTTGACAACAGTAGGAGAATATTTTGGAGTAGGAAAAGATGCTATTGCAGGTTTCAATGTGTTAATGGAACAAGCGCCAGAGCATTTTAAAATGATTATTCCTCGTCCAACAGCTGCTTCTACGCAGTTAGAGATTGATAAATACTTAACTTTCCCAGGGGTTTTATCTTATTTGGCAGGTATTTGGATTATCAACCTGAATTATTGGGGATGTAATCAATACATTACACAAAGAGCACTTGGAGCTGATTTACAAACGGCTCGTACAGGTATTTTATTTGCAGGTATGTTGAAATTATTAATGCCGGTAATTGTAATGTTGCCAGGTATCGCAGCTTATGTGTTGTACCAAGGAGGACATTTACCACAATTAGTAGGAGGAAAAGACGGCGCTTATTCGGCTATGTTGACTTTCTTACCTACAGGATTAAAAGGACTTTCAGTTGCGGCTTTAACAGCAGCAATTGTGGCTTCATTAGCAGGTAAAGTAAATAGTATTTCTACGATTTATACTTTAGACGTTCATAAAAAATACATCCAAAAAGGAGCTTCAGACAGAACTCAAGTAAACATTGGTAGGTATGCTGTTTTTGCTGCTATGGTTCTTGCAGTATTATTTACTTGGAATGATGTATTGGGAATTGGTGGAGTAGGTGGATTTACTTATATCCAAAAATATACAGGATTTATTAGTCCAGGGGTGTTTGCCATGTTCTTCTTAGGGATGTTCTGGAAGAGAACAACTGGAACTGCTGCTATTGTGGGAGTTTTAGCTGGATTCTTATTATCAGTATTGTTTAATGAATATGCTCCAGCGATGTTTGGAAATGAAACTTTCTTATACACCGCTTGGCCAAATGGAAAAGGTGGATTTGAAATTCCATTTCACATTTGTATGGGATTATCATTCTTCTTTACAATGTTGCTTATGATTGGAATTAGTTTCGCAGGACCAAAAGTGAATCCTAAAGCATTTGAATTAGATACTGAAATGTTTAAAATTAAACCACAAACAACAGTATTGATTATTATTACATTATTAATTATTGCAGCTTTATACGTGAAGTTCTGGTAATTTTTTCAAAATTTTTTTGCTGTTTTTTTATTATAGCCCTTTATATAAAGGGCTATATGTTACAAAATAAATCTATATAATTAATAATTTTTCACTTTTGTTCAATATTTTATAATAAATGAAAATTCACAATTTTTTTTTAATAATCAGTTTGTTACTGGTTACAAATGTTAATAGTCAAATAACTGCAAAAGTAGTAGATGGTAATTATCCACTTGAATATGCAACAGCTACTTTGTTCTCATCAAAAAATAAAGGATTAATTACGGGAGTGGTTACTGATGTTTCTGGAAAATTTAATATAAAAAACATTAAAAACGGGAATTATTATTTAGAAGTTTCGTTTATTGGATTTAATACAAGAACATTCAATGATATTGTAATTAAAGGAGATAAAACAATTGATTTAGGCGTTATTTCTTTACTATCGGCAGAGAATCAATTAAATGATGTTGTTATTCAAAACGGAACAAAAGCATTAACGAACAAAATAGACCGCCAAGTTTATGATACAAAAGCCTTTCAAAACACTAAAGGGGGAAGTGCCTCAGATGTTTTAAGAAACCTACCTTCGATTTCAATGGATGGTCAAGGTCAAATAAGTGTTAGGGGAACTATAGGATTTAAAGTTTTATTAAATGGTAAACCAACACAAGGAGATATTTCTACAATCTTAGGTCAATTGCCTGCAAATGCAGTGGAACGAGTAGAAATTGTAACAGCACCTTCTGCAAAATATGATCCTGATGGGAAAGCAGGAATTCTAAATATCATTACTAAAAAAGGATCTTTAAATGGAGAATTTGCCCAATTAAATATAAAAGGTGGTTTTCCTTCTATCCAAGATTACAATAATCAAGACCCAGTACACCGTTATGGAATTGATGGAACTTACTCTCTAAAAAAGAATAAATGGGATATTGCATTGGGAGGAAGCTATTCTCGTAGTGATATTACAGGACGTAGAGAAGGCGATGTTTTTACGATTAATGATGTCGAAAATTATAAAACACAATTTCCATCAGATGGGGAGCGTAGTACTGATTTATTAGATTATAGCGGTCGGTTTACGGTTGATTTTACCCCAAATAAAAACAATAGTTTTGCTTTAGCTTTCTATGGAGGTAAACGAAAAAATGATCGAACCGCTAATATTGTTTACCATAATTCAACCACATCTTTAACCGATGGAAGCGAGCTTCGAACGTTTGATTATCTGAATGAAAATTTACGTACCCGCGATGGCGATTTTGCTTTAGGAAGTTTTGACTATACCCATATTTTTAAAAATCAATCCAAATTAACTTCTTCGTTTTTGTATGAATATAGTTTGTTGGGAGGTCCAACTACCAATTTAAATTTAAGTTTAGATAAAAGTAAGGTATACCAAGACGAGTACAATACTAATGATAATCCAGTGTATGGAACAAGAGCACAATTGGATTATTCTTTTAAACCTTTTACTTTTGGTAAAGTCGAAATAGGATATCAGTACAGAGGTTTTTTGAATAATGGAGATTTTATTTATGAAAGACGAAACCTTACAACTGGTGATTTCGAAATAGTTCCAGAATTTACCAGTGTAGTTAATTTGGATAGAAAAATTCATTCGGCTTATACGCAATTAAATGGAAGTACAAATAAATGGGAATATGCTGCTGGTTTACGTTTGGAATCAATGAAGCGTGATTTTTATTTAAAAGGTTATGATCAACAAGCAGAAAATCTTGCCTATGATTATGTCAAGCTGTTTCCATCGGCTTCTGTTCAATATACGATGGAAAATGATTTAAAATTAAAATTAGGCTACAGTAAACGTGTTGATAGAGCGCCTACTTATCAAATGAATCCTTTTAAAGAAAGAGAACACTCAGAAACTTTTGAGCAAGGAGATAAAAATTTATTACCAGAGTTTACAGATTTAGTTGAAGTGGGATTCAATAAGAAAATAGATAAAACAGCTTCTGTTTTTGCTAACGTTTATTTCAGAAATGTTCAAAATCTAATTAATCGTGTCAATACGAGGTCATACGATAAAGTAGGGGTGTTAAACGATACTATTTTGGATAGAATATATACAAATGTTGGTAGAGGTAGAGCATTAGGTCTAGAGCTAGGTGCCAATTTTAAATTAACAGATAAATGGAATAATTTTATAGGCGGGAACGTTTATAATCAGCAAATAGATGGTCTTTTTGATGGTCGTATAGTTGATTCAAAAGCCACTCAATTCTCTATAAATGCTAACAGTACTTATGATTTTTCTAAAACAACTTCTTTGCAATTTACTCTGAATTACTTGTCTGAACGAGTAACAGCGCAGGGAGAGGATTCCCGTTTTTATTCTCCAAATTTGAGTCTTAGAAAAACGTTTTTCGATAATCAGTTAGTTGCTACTTTGCAATGGCAAAATATTGATATGGGATTATTAAATTCAAATGAACAAAGAATTACCACTTATTCTCCTAATGCTTTTTATACCACTACAAACTATGTTTATGAAGTAGATATGGTGATTCTTAATTTATCATATACTTTTACAAAGACCAAAAATAAGTCTAAGTTTATCGATAGTGAATTTGGGAAAAAAGAATTTTAATTAAATGAATACTATGAAAGATAAAGAGAAAAAAATATTCAGAATCATTTTTATTATGCTTATACCATTAATTGGTTTTTTGTGGTTTTTGACTAATTCTTCTACTTCAAAAAAAGAAGTAAATCACGAGAATGAAAATCAAGATGCTGAACCTAAGTTTGAATTAACAATAGAAAATAAAAATAATAAACCCAAGGAAGAGCATGAAGGAATGGTTTGGATACCTGGAGGCGAGTTTTCCATGGGAAGTAATTTTGATGATGAAAGTCTTTGTAGTATCAAAGGAGTAACCAATGATGCCCGACCAATTCACAGGGTATATGTTGATGGTTTTTGGATGGATAAAACAGAAGTTACCAATAAGGAATTTGCTGAATTTGTAAAAGCGACTGGTTATGTAACAGTTGCAGAGAAAAAACCACTTCCCGAAGAATTACCAGGAGTGCCATTGTCTGATTTAATAGCAGGTTCTGCAGTATTTACACCAACGAAAAGCAAAGTTGACTTAAATAATTATTTGGCATGGTGGCAGTATGTAGGAGGAGCAAATTGGAGACATCCTTTAGGGCCGGATAGTGATTTAAAAGGGAAAGAGAACTATCCAGTAGTGCAAATTGCATTTGAAGATGCAGCAGCTTATGCTAAATGGGCTGGAAAACGATTGCCTACGGAAGCAGAGTGGGAATTTGCAGCCAGAGGAGGTAAGACAGGTACTTCCTATACTTGGGGGAATGTATTAAAGCCCGATGGTAAATTTCAGGCTAATATATATCAGGGAGAATTTCCGGTGGATAAAGGAGATAAAGCAGAAGACGGTTTTGTAGGATTGGCTCCAGTAGCGCAATACCAGCCTAATGGTTATGGACTTTATGATATGGCAGGAAATGTTTGGGAGTTAATTAACGATTGGTATAGTGAAGATTATTATGAACTATTATCAGCAAGTGGAAAAGTCGCAAGAAATCCACAAGGACCGGAAAGAAGTAATTATTCGGCAGAGCCTAATGCCTTGACTAAAGTTCATAGAGGGGGCTCTTTTTTATGTACGGATGAATATTGTACAAGATATTTAGTAGGTTCAAGAGGGCATGGAGAAATCAAATCAACAGCTAATCATATAGGGTTTAGATGTGTTAGATGATTTTGAAGATATACTTAAATAATGAAATAGGTAGACAACAAATAGTAATAAAAAAAAACTATGATGCTAAAAGAAAGTTTGAAGTTATTTTTAAAATTAAGAAGGAAGTGTTCCAATAATAAAAAAAAAATAATTTAAATAAAGCTAATTTTATCAATCCTTATATGAATAAAAATGTAAATTATTAGCAAGTAATAAGTATAATAATTTCTTGAAATTTATATGAAGCATTATAGCTCATAAAAAAAACGTAGTACCTAATTTTTTAGTTCTTATTTATAATTTAACTTTATTGTAATATTTTTTTTACTCTAGTAATACAATAAAATTTGAAAAATTATGTTAACTTTAATATGTCAGAATTTACAACGTAATTATTTGTAAGTTAATCGAAATTAATGAAATTGTTTTTTATGACATAATATGTAATATTAATTATAAACGTATAATCTTTTTAAACATAGTTTTTGTCTTTCATTAAGGGATTTATTTGTTTGAAAGTTTAACCTATTGAGGGAGTTTATTTTGTTTGTAAAGGCTATGTTTTTTAAGAAATTAAAATTAACATATAATGAAAAGTTCTTTAAATAATATACTTATTGAAATAAAGGAGTATGAGAAGAAAGTTTCTAGTGAAACAACGAATGTAATTGATGAATCTTATAGAATAGCTACTTATTTAAGGGAATTACTAAATACAATTAAAAAGAAAATTTTAAAAGATGGTTTTCAAGATGATAAGGAAGAAATTAATTTTTTCAGAAACATTAAACCTCAAGTATTAGGGAAGCTAATTTATTACAATAAAGTGTTTCGAATTGAGACTTCTTGCCCTGTGAATAATGGAAAAATGTACCATAGCTTTTTTTTAAATGAATTAGAAGAACTAAAACAAGAATATAAAGAACATATTTGTAATTCAGATTTTTACAGATATTATCGTTCAAGAAGAACAGACAGAGATTGTGAATATTTTATGTTGGGTAAAATAAATTATCATAATGGACTAAATAGTTTTGTTTTCGAACTAGATTTGAGTTTTTCAACTTATTATGATTATAAAATTGCGCGAATATTAGCTAATGAATTACTTTATACTTACTTATTAGAAAAAACAAACTCTGATAAAAAAACAGATTTCATTTTGCAAAATCCAGAATCGGTAAAAGATATTTTTTGGACAGATTCTAAAAATGCGCTTATTGAACTAACTTATGCATTATATGTTTCGGGAGCTATTTCACATGGAAAAATTGGAATTCGAAAAATTAGTCTTGCTTTCCATATTTTGTTTCGTACTCCTTTAGGAGATATTCATCATGCTTTTCATCGAATGAAAGAAAGGACTGGTTCCAGAACAGTTTTTTTAGATAAACTTAAACTAGCTTTGGAAGAATACATGGATAAGGATTTATAATTATATTACAACTTAATAATAAGAACAGCGTTTTACCTCGCTGTTTTTTTATGCCCTTAAGTGCCAATTGGTAATAGAGATTTTGTCTCTTGTTTAATAACCAATATAATAATGACATCTTTAGTTAATCCTGGACACGAAAAAAATAAAAAACGTCATTTTCAATTGGTGCACCTTGGCGGACAATTGCACTCATACTTTTCAAATTTGTACTGCTTCAATAAGTAATTGTGTAATGTATTAAAATAAAAGTATGAATATAGACAGAATGGAATTTATAGCATGGATGGAGCGTATTATGGATCGCTTTGATATTTTGAATGAGCATATAAATGATGTTCAAAAGCTACGAAATACAATTGACGGAGAAGAATTGCTAGATAATCAAGATCTTCTGCAGATGCTTAAAATTAGTGGACGTTCACTTCAGCGTTACCGTTCATCAGGTAAGCTACCGTATTATACAATTAGTGGAAAGCTCTATTATAAACTGTCAGATGTTCATCAGTTTATCCGAGATAGTTTTAATAACCCCTTTAAAAAAATGACAAAAAGTGAAAACTAAAGCCACTAGAAGTCAATTTTGAAATAAGGTTTTTTATCTAATTATTTTCGGAAAAGCAAATTATAAATGTGGCAGTAATGGACAAACATACTATAGAAGAACCAAAACTTCAAGAACAATTTTCGGATGTTTTGTTAGTTCTCGATAACCAAAAAAAGAAGATTGAGGTAGTCAAGGGTATTGGAAAGAACCAGGAACTGCAAACGGTAACTCCTGAAAAAATGAATCAAAGCCAGTTTATGCGTGTAGACAAACATGGGGATCTATTTACTAATTTTTTTAGCAATTTTCTCCAACAATTTAAGAATCCTACACATTTTAACTTTTTTAGAGTACCAGCACTGAGAGCAGTTGATATAGCTAATAAAATGCAACAAGCAATTGAAAATCCTACCAATGCTGGAAAAGCACTATTTGCAAAACATGAAATAAAAATAGATTATAAATCAAAAAATAAGAATACTATGGAAACAACACAATCAACAACGGAAACTGAAAATCGTTTTAAATTAGAGCAAATAGATTGGAAAACTTTGTCTGATCTGGGATTAAATAAAGAACGTCTCGAAAAAATGAACTTAATCGAGCCATTGTTAAAAGGCTATAAGACCAATGAACTAGTACCCATAAGTCTTAATTTGGGAACTGCAATTACTCGCATGGATGCAAGACTTTCTTTGCAAACCAATGATGACGGACAGGTGGTAGTTGCCATACATGGCATTCGCAAAGAACCGCAATTGAATTTTCCATTCTTCGGTCATGAATTCACAAAAGACGATAAGGATAATTTACTCAAGACTGGAAATATGGGACGAGTGGTTGATTTAACCAATCCCAAAACTGGTGAAACAATTCCGTCCATTATCAGTGTTGATAGATTAACTAACGAACTCATTGCACTACGTTCCAATCTTATCAAAATACCAGAGGAAATAAAGGGAGTAAAGTTGGATGAGCAGCAAAAGCAAGTTTTAATGGAAGGTAAACCGTTGTACCTTGAAGGTATGATTTCAAAAAAGGGAGATCCCTTTAATGCCTCTGTACAATTCAATGCAGACAAGCGTTATGTAGAATTTCTTTTCGACAGAACAAATAGTAAGCAATCTCTAAACCAGCAAGAAGAGGCACCACGAAATTTTAGAGGAAAAGAACTTGACGAACAACAATATCAAAAGTTCAAAGAGGGGCTAACCGTCTATGTAAGTGGTTTGGTTGACAAAAAAGGGAAAGAATATCAAGGGTATATCACATTAGACAAAGAAACTGCAAAAACAGTTTTCTCATTTGATAATCCTAATAAATTAAAGGAAAAAGCACAACCAAAAGAAGAAAGCAAAACACAAGTTGCGGTTAATTCCGAAGGCAAAACTAATGAAGCTACTAAAAATAGTAAAGAGCCTTTGAAAAAAGAACAGATTAGTCCTGATTCTAAGAAGCAACAAGAGCAACAGGAAAAACCGAAAGTAGCTGCTAAATCAAAAGCACGAAAACTTTAATCACTCGAAAAGTTAAGTAGATGAAAGTAGTAATTGCTGAAAAACCAAGTGTTGCAAGGGAAATAGCTAGCCTGTTAGGAGCCATCGAAAAGAAAGATGGTTACCTAACAGGCAATGGCTATTGTGTCACTTGGGCATTCGGGCATCTAGTTACTTTGGCTATGCCTGAAGAATATGGTGTTTCAGGATTTCAAAGAGAAACTTTACCCATATTGCCTGAGCCTTTCTTACTAACAGTGCGTAAGAAAAGAGAAAATAATCATTATAAACTAGATACAGGTGTACTGAAACAATTGAAAACAATTGAAAAGCTTTTAAAAAACTGCGAAAGTATCATTGTTGCTACAGATGCTGGTCGTGAAGGCGAACTAATCTTCCGTTATATTTATGAATATCTAAAATGTCGTAAACCATTTGAGCGTTTATGGATTAGTTCTTTAACAGAAAAAGCCATTCTCAAAGGATTTGAAAATATAAAATCAGGTAAAGATTTTGATGGTTTATATTTTGCAGCAGCAGCTAGAAGCCAAGCTGATTGGTTAGTAGGTATTAATGCTTCGCAAGCTTTAACGATTGTCTCAGGAGGGGGAAGTTATTCTCTTGGAAGAGTACAAACACCAACATTAGCGCTTATTTGTAAGCGATTTTTGGAAAACAAAATGTTTGTCGTTACAAAATATTGGCAAATTGAGTTAGGACATCGTAAAGATTTTATTGATTTCAAAAGTCTTTCCGTTATCAAATGGGATCAGAGTAAACAGGCGGATGATTCTTTGAAGTTCATACATCGACAGGGAGTGGCAACAGTAGTGTCAGTAGAAACAAAAACGGTATATGAACAACCACCCTTACTATTTGATCTTACTGCATTACAGAAGGAGGCTAATATGAAATTGAATTTATCTGCTGAAGAAACTCTTTTGATTGCCCAAAGTCTTTACGAGAAGAAATTTATTAGTTATCCACGTACAGGAAGTAAGTTTATACCTGAAGATTTATGGATAGAAATTCCTAAATTGATACAAGTAATAAGTGAGTTGGAAAAATTTAAGGATATTATTCGTCAAATGAAAATAGGACGTTTGAATAAGCGTATTGTTAATGATTTAAAAGTTACTGATCATCATGGTTTATTGATTACTGATAAAATTCCATCTGCATTATCAATCAAAGAGAAAGCCATTTATGAAATGATTGCCTACCGCTTAATTGAGGCCGTGTCTTCAGTTTGTACAAAAGAGCTAACTGATGTTACTTTAGAGGTAGTTCATTCTGAATTTACGTTGAAAGGATGCAAAATTATCGAACCTGGTTGGAGGATGGTCAAGGGGAATTTTCTTGATAATAATGATTTTGTTCAAGATTTACCCGAATTAAAAATAGGTGATGAGGTGAAAATTAAGCAGGCAAAAGTTTTGGAAAAGAAAACTAAACCTCCCGTTCTTTATACCGAAGCAAGTTTGCTGGCAGCAATGGAAAATGCCGGAAAACAGATTGGCGATGAAAAGGAGCGTAAAATACTCCAAGAAATAGGTATTGGTACGCCTGCAACACGTGCCAGTATTATTGAAACACTTTTCAAAAGGGAGTATATCAAAAGAGTTATGAAATCTTTACTGCCCACAGAAAAAGGATTAAAGGTTTACGAATGGATAAAGGATAAAAAGATTGCTGATGTAGCGATGACTGCCGAATGGGAAGTAGAATTGCAAAAGATTCAAAATAATGAAACGTATGCAGTACATTTTCAAAAGCGAATGAAAGACTTTACGGCGACTATTACTCAGGAGTTACTTGCTTTATCAGTTGACAACAAAAAACAGCTAGAATTGATTTGTCCGAAATGCAGAACTCATAAAGTAGTGATCCGAGATAAATTAATCAAATGCCCCAATGAAAGTTGTAATTGGGTTCAGTTTCGAAATATATGTGGCATTCAGTTAAACCTAGAGAATTTGGAAATGTTAATCAGTGAAGGCAAAACGGAAATTCTTAAAGGAATGACAAGCAAATCTGGGAAAAAATTTGATGCATTTATTGTAATGGATGAAAAAGGGGAGACCACTTTTTCTTTCCCTCAAAAGAAAAAGAAGTAATAAGGAAGCTGCTCTTGGTTTAAATTAATTTTTTATTGCTTCGTATTTGAGAGTTTGAATCAGAATAAATAAGGGAAAAGGCTATTTCACTTACCATGTGAAATAGCCTTTTTTGCTATTTTTTCGACTCGTTCAAAGATGATTTTCGGAATTCTTTTAAAAGTTTTTCTAATTCTAGAGAAGATTTACGAGCTCTAGTTCCAGCTGCTTTATTTCCTTTTTCTGTTTGTAAGTCAGCATCCGATTTGAATGTTTCAAATTCTGTAGCAATTTTTTCGATTAATTCTTTCATATTTTTTCTTTTAAATAAGGAGTAAAAATAATAATATCAAATGAAATCCAATCCAGATAATGAAAACTTTCTTCTTCTTAAGACAATCTGTAGGCTCTAGAAGTCAAATGGTACAATTGAAACTAATTGAATTTAAAATTAGGTAAACAAAATTATGTGTTTTTTCTTATTTTAAAATTGACTATATTTGGATTGTTTAACCAATAAAAACTATAAATTATGGCACTTAAACCAGGACCGAAAAGAATAGCAGATTCAACAGGAAAACCAGATCGACGTCAGCGTGACAACAAAAGTACACCAGGGAATACGCCTTCTCTTAAACCATCTAAAAGTTCAGGAAAAAAGTGATTTTGGACATTTTTCCTAAAGTATGTAAATTGAGAAGTTTATACCTGTTTACGAGGAATACTGCCATTTCATAAAAGAAATGGCTTTTATTCTTCCTGCACCAAATGCTGCAAATCAGGATCATTTTTGATGCGTTCCAATTCACTTTCGATTATTAGAACAATATCACGTTTTACTTGCCTATAATTAGCCTCAATTTCGACTTTCATATTATCTTCGCCGTGTTCATCAACGAAAGATATAACCTCAGGTATCCTTTTATAAGCTTTGGTTTCGGTAGCTACTTTGCTATTATCGACTACAATTTCGGAATGGAAAATTTTCTGTTCGATACGTTCGTCAAAGTTATCTGAAACTGCGCCCACAAACATTCCTTGTGTTAGTGTGGAAATTTTTGAAGCAGGTATTAGACTGTCCAGTTGTGTAGATATCGATGTTGATTTGTCATTTCGATTAATGGTCATACTTTGTCGTTTCTGAAGTACTTTACCAAACCGTTCTGATAAGCTTTTGGCAGTTTCTCCAACCACTTGTCCGCTAAAAATATTACCCACGGTATTTTGGATTACCTTACTTTCTTTGTCACCATAATCACGGGTCAATTGAGAATAATCTTGAAAGCCCAAACAAACCGCCACTTTATTGCTTCTGGCAGTAGCTATCAGATTATCCAATCCTCTGAAATAGATGGTTGGTAGTTCATCAATAATAACGGAACTTTTTAATTGTCCTTTCTTATTGATTAGTTTTACAATTCTCGAATTGTATAAGCCTAATGCAGCGGAATAGATATTCTGTCTATCAGGATTATTGCCCACGCAAAGTATTTTAGGTTCGTTCGGATTATTGATGTCCAATGAAAAATCATCACCCGTCATTACCCAATAAAGTTGAGGTGAAATCATTCTGGACAAAGGGATTTTAGCCGAAGCTATTTGCCCTTGCAACTGATCCTGTGCGCCACCTTGCCAGGCATCCATAAAAGGCGACAGGTAGTTTTCGAGATCAGGGTAGGAAGTAAGGATAGTAAATACGTCTACATATTTCTTGTTGAGCAACTCAATGGCATGAGGAAAGGTGCAATACTTTCCGTTTTCATAGATTTTTAGAAACCAAATAATTGCTGCCAATAGGATTATTGGAGATTCAACAAAGAAATCGCCTTGTTTTTGTATCCAACTTCGGTTAAGATTCAACATAATGGTATAAGCTGATTCATAAGCATCGGATATATCAGTCATAAAATCAGGATTGATGGGATTACAACGGTGACTTCTCCTTGGATCATCAAAATTGATGATATAGAATTTTGGTTTTACCGTGTACTTATCGGTATGTTTTAACAAATGGTTGTACGCAATGGTCGAAAGATCATCAAATTTGAAATCATAGATATACATCGAAAATCCCTTTTCGATATGCTGCTTCATGTAATTGTTTATAATGGCATAACTTTTACCTGATCCAGGCGTACCCAATACTATGGAAGCTCGAAAAGGATTTACGATATTGATCCATCCTTCATTCCATTTGCCTTTATAATAAAATTTAGTGGGAAGATTGACAGAATATTCATTTTTTATCAGTTTTGTTTCTTGCCTAAAACTTTCGTTCTCGTTATTGAATACATCATCCATTAGATTAGTACGAAGTAAACGGCTAATCCAAACTCCCGCCATCATTAAAGCAATATAACCCAATGATGTTGTGAGTATGTAAAAAGCGGTTGCTATTCCAGTAGACAATCTTAACAATGGACTATTGAGAAAGAAAAGGATAAAACCGATAATTAGGGCGGTGTAGATTTTGGTCCAGGTGATGTTTTCATTTTTAACACCTTTAGTTCCTAAACAGCTCAGCGCAAGTAATACTAAAGCAAAGAGCTTGGAATATAAGGTATAAGAAAATAGATTGGCTGTCCGTTGAAAATTGCCTAGTATCTTATTAATGATTGGTAAAGTCCAACCTCGTTCTAAAAAGAACCCAAAACAAAACCAATAAAAGTGCATCAATACTAGTAGAATGCTTACTGCACGCATAAAAGCCATAATCTTGGCGAGTCCTCTCAAATCGTCTTCTCCTTGCATTTTTTTAATAAATTAAATGTTTTGGTTAATTTAGTATGGAAGCAAAACCTTTGTTGTAATATGGTAGTAGATGACTTTTATTGGAATCATTTGGCGCTTTGAATGCTGAATGTAAATAGGTAAGTAAGATTTATTTTTTATCTCCCTGTTTTCTGTGTTTCTTCTTTTTCTTCATTTGGTTGGCAAACGCTTGTTCTTCGTAATCCTCTCCTTGAACTTCAGGTAAAATCCCTCCAAATGCTTCGATTAATCCAAAATTAGAATTGGTATTTGCAGATTGCTCCTTAGTCATAAAATCAAAAAGATGATGAGGTTGTTCTGTTTCTACTGTTGGATTTTCTTTTTCTTTAGATGGTAAATGGAGCGGTTTATTTGGGATCGTATTTGGGCGTTCTTTTACTGTTTCACCTTTCCACCAGTCGTTAAATACATTGGCAGAAAGATTTTTTCCTAATTGCGATCCGTTCCAGACGGTACGAGATTCGTGGTCTATAAAGGTCATCCCATAAATACGTCCTTCGTTATTTCTACGAACAACTGTATTGATACCTTGATCAAGTAGTTGCTTCTTAAAATCAGTTTCATTAGTAGCGGTATGCATGGCTATTTCAATCGTGTTTTTTAGTACTGCTTTGCCAGGAGATGGATTCATCTTCTCTTTAGATTTTTCGAAATGTTTCTGTAAGTTTTCCAAGCCCGCATGTTTACCAAAAAGAGAAGATTTAAATGGATTACTTACTTTTTCTCCCTGCTCATTCAATACAAAATAGACCAATCCTTGTTTAGGCTTTCCATGTAATTCTCCTTTTACTTCTTCTGCCGTAATATTGAAAAGCGAAAGCAAGGCGTTGTAAGTTCCTAAACTTTGAAACTGATAATACTTTGGCAATTCCCGTACTACTGATGCAAGTTGGCTTTTAAGATTTCCCGATCCGTAATCTACAGGTCTGAAGAGTTCTTTTTTCGAATTTTGCTCTTTTGCAGTCGCTGGAATTAGTTTGTATTTTTGTTCCAGTTCACGACAGGCATCCATGGAACGGAATTTTTCATAAGTATCTGATATTTTTTTGCCATTTCGATCTACACAAGTGGATACAATGTGAATGTGCGTACGTTCAATATCGGTATGTTTAAAAACAACATAAGGTTGGTCTTGATAGCCCATTAATTTCATATAATCGTTTGCGATTTGCTTAAAGTTTTCATCGCTCACTTGGTCTCTCGGGTCAGGGTTTAGAGAGATATGCAACACAGGTTTTTCTGTTCGTTTATTAGCAATTAGATAAGGTTCAAAAGACTGGTACAATTGAGCAATGGTATAATTTCCGTTAACGGTTTCTCTTATTCTATGGGTAGTCAATATTTCTCCATTTTCCTTATCTACTTTGAGTTGATTATAGGAAAGTGCACCAATAAGGTTTGCTCCACGACCAATTTTTGCTATCATTTTTTCTCGATTTTAATCAAATGTTTTGCTTCAAATTCTTCTGTCATCTGTATCATGTCACGGCATAATTTTGCTAATTCTGTTGTTTGTTTCTCTAATTTAAACAGATAAGCTGCTGCTTTCTTTTCAGAAAAATTGCGATATAATATCTTCACAATCTGATTGTAATTAACACCAACGGCACGAAACTGACCATACAAAGTGGTTAATCGCATGTAGTAATCCATAGCAGCCATATCTATTTTTACAGTTTTTATTTGCTTTTCGAAGAGGATGGAGGTAATAAAATGTGCTTTAGTATCTGCTCCAGAAGCTTCAAAAAGCGAAAGGAACTTGGTGTTTTCCTCATCCGTTAGCCGAAAAACATAACGATGAATGCTCGGATTCTTTTTCGGATTCCTGCCACCTTTGTGTTGTTTATTGTTTTCTTGTCCATCCATCATAAATCCATTTATAAATTTACAAAACACCGACTTCGGAGGGTGTTTTTAGCTCCGCCGCGGCGGACAAGTTGTTTTGAGGCACGGAATTCATTTCCGGTGCCTCAAAACACAACTTGCTCTGTTCTGGTGAACAGATAATCCGTCCGCCTGTCGGCGGAACTGGATTGTATATAGCAGGGAAGAACGGCTTGAGGCCGTTGCCGTTATGACTCAAACATTGATTTATTCCTTCCATGGGTTTTTTGATTCCTGTCTTACAAAGGAAGTAATTGACAACAAGATAATTATAGTGTATAGCCTCGCCAAGAATTGCCAGTAAAGGCCAATTACTACCACGAGAATATAAGGACTTAGGTATTTCTGTTTCTTTGTGCTTGAAAAGGCACATAAGGACTTAAGTAAGTACAGACGTAACAACATCATTACATAGGTAGTAGCATAGGAATGTACAACCATGCATGTTTAAGTAAAATGATAATTATTTGTTTAGCTACATACAATAATGAAGACCTATTTAGCTAGATAAAAAGTTAGGTAAGTCCATAACTAACAATATAAGATTGTATAGAGCGACAAACATACATACAGAATGGAGTAAGTGATTCTGGAAATATGCACATAGATAAATAAAGATATAAATAATTAAATACTTAGAAATTATGAATACAAAACACAAAGCAGTATTTATCGCTTTTTCTTCTCAAAAAGGCGGTGTCGGGAAAAGTACTTTTACTACTCTTCTTGCCAGTACTATGCATTATCGATTGGGGTACAATGTAGCTATCTTTGATGCCGATTTTCCACAACACAGTTTGATGAAAATGAAGGCTCGTGACCTTTCCATGGTAATGGAAAATGAGCATTTGAAGAGGTTGGCCTATAAACAATTTTCGACCATCAACAAAAAAGCCTATCCCATTATGCAACACAAAGCAGAAAGCGTATTGGAAGCGGCTCATGAATTTTTGAATACTTCTTCAGTACCTATTGATGTTGTATTCTTTGATCTTCCTGGAACGGTCAATACTCCTGGCATCTTGAAAGCATTGGCTGGAATGCACCACATTTTTACGCCTATTACGGCTGATCGTTTGGTAATGGAAAGTACACTCATTTTTACCCAGCTTTTGCAGGATGTTATTATGAAAAAAGGCGAAACTGCTATAGAGTCGATTAATTTGTTTTGGAATCAAGTGGATGGCAGGGAAAGTACTCCTTTATATGCCGTTTATAACCAACTTATAGAACAACTAGGTTTAAGCCTGATGGAAAGCAAAATCAAGAATAGCACTCGTTTCCGTAAAGAGAGTGAAGTGAACAGTAAAACCGTTTTTCGTTCTACCGTTATGCCTCCCGATGAACGTTTGATGAAGGCTTGTCAATTGGATCAGTTTGTCAATGAATTTCTAAAAATCATTCAATTATAGGGTTATGGAAAAAGAAAATAAGAAAAAGGTTTCTCCTGAAATTAATGAGGAGTTGATGATGAATCTGATGGTGGATGGTATTAAAAAAGAGGGTTTACAGCTTCCACCAGAACCGACCGAAGAACCACAGAAGAAAGATAATAAGCCTAAAATAGTGCCAACTGAAAAACAACTCATTAAAGAAAAGATTAAAACTAAGAAGCAAGACGAATTAGCTTATGAAAGTATTTTTTTCAAAAGAACGGATACCAATGCTCGTGATGGAAAAACAGTCTATATCCGACCCGATTTTCACGAAAAACTATCTCGTATCGTTCAGGTAATTGGTGAAGATAAGCTCAGTATTTATGGGTATTTAGATAATGTGTTGGAGTACCATTTTCAGGAATTTGGCGAGCAAATCATCAAGAGTTTTAATGATAAATACAAACCTATTTTATAAGTTATGGAAATCGTAATTGTGATATGCCTGTTGATAATAATTGTATTGCTTTTGCAGGATAAGATCATTATCAAAGTAGAGGCGAAGCCAAAGCAAAGGAAGGATGAAATCCCTACAAATGTTCCCGATATTATGGGACAACCCAAAATTCAAAGAAGCCCCTTAGTGCCAACCAATGCCAATGAAAGTCAAAAAGAAATGCAGGGAGATAAAACGGATAATTTTGATGTTGAAATTGAGAGTCAAGATCTCGATATTTCAATTCCACAGGAAGAGCTGGACGAAGTTTTTGGAAATAGGCCTGATTTTGAGGAAGAGGAAGAAGAATGGAATAGTTATGGATTATCCAATGGGAATAACGGTTTTGCCCAAGGTGTTACTTTTGAAGAACTAAGTTCTGTGGGGGAGCTGCTTCAGAAAGACCAATGGGAGCCAGACCAAAAGGAAACAGCGGTTGCCATAGTACAGAAAATACAAGGTACCGAATTGTTCGACCTACTGGAAAATTCTATAGAAGGTGCTTCCCGAAAAATAGCTGCCCTATTAGACAGTAGCCTTTATTCTGAAACAGAAACCAGTTCTTCCATTTTGCGGAAAAATGATTTAGAGGATTTTGATATTGGGGAGTTTGTTTAAGTTGTACACCAAATTAATTTGATTAAAATCCAACCCTGATAACTTGATTGGATAAAGACGAAATATCTTGCCTCGCCCTGGAATTTTTTAATTTGAAATTTCAAAAAAAAATAAGCAAATAAATCAGAAAATTATTCATGAACAGTTATTAATATTTAATAATAAAAATTATTTTTTCCTCTTAATGCTTTAGTATGAATAGATTAAAGAGAACAATATTTACTGAACAACTAAAGAGAATTTAGTATCTTTAATTTCTATAAAATGTTTGGAAATTATGCAGAAGGACAGTCTGTCAAGAAATAAATTTTCACAATTTGAGAATGGTATTAACTTTTACTTGAGGCTTCATTTTTTTTATCAAATCGCTTGACAAATCTGTAATTTAAAGCACATTTAATTTTTAGGACAAATAAGATAAAATCATAATTGAATGAGTAAAGAAATAAATTGGAAAATTTTTGATTTAAAATATAACAACCGTGAACAATGGGCATTTGAACAATTGTCTTATCTGCTGTTTTGTTCTTTCTTTGAAAACAAAATAGGCCTGTTTCGTTATAAAAACCAAACAGGAATAGAAACAGAGCCATTAGAAAAAGAAGGGAAATATTATGGGTTTCAGGCTAAGTATTATTCATCTTCAATATCGAAAAAGGATATTATAGAGTCGATAACAAAAGCTAAATCAAAGAATCCGGGCTTAAATATAGTTTATCTCTACACGAATAGAGAACTTTCTGAAAGCAGTAAAACAGATAAAAAAAAGCCCAAATATCAAATCGAAATTGAGAAAGCGGCTCAACAATTAAATATTGAAATTCTGTGGCAAGTTCCAAGCCACTTTGAATTGCAATTAGCCCTACCTGAGAACAAATATATTCAAGATCTTTTTTTCAATCTAGAATCTAGCGGTTTTGATCTAATTGACGAAATAGTTAAGCACAATGAGAATATGCTTCAGGCAATCCAAACAGAAATTAATTTTAATGGTAATCAAATAAAAATTGAAAGAAGAGGTATAATCGAACAACTAAACTATTCACTTGAGGGTAGCGAAAATATTATAATATCAGGAGAAGGTGGATGCGGGAAAACAGCTGTTCTAAAAGAATTCTATAATACTTTTTCGACCAGTTTTCCAATATGCATCTTTAAAGCTACAGAGCTTAATGTATCTAACATAAACGAATTGCTTCGATTCAATAATAACTTCACATTTGATCAATTTTTTGAAGTATATGAAAAAGAACAAAAAAAGGTGTTCGTTATTGATTCTGCTGAAAAACTGGCTGAATTAGCTAACAATGATATTTTGAATAATTTAATTCAATTGCTCACAAGCAATGGCTGGAATATAGTTTTTACTACCAGATATTCTTACCTAAATGATCTATCATTTCATATTACTGAAAACTATCAATTATCTTGTAAAGTTATCGATATCCCTTTAATTACGCTGGATGAATTAACTCAAATGTCAGAAAAAAATAATTTTATTTTGCCTGCAAATGAAAATTTTTCTCAAAGACTCACCAATCTTTTTTATCTGAATGAGTATATAAAATATTATCCTAAGATTAATAAAGAAGGATTTTTTAGAAACTTTATAGATTTAATCTGGAAAAAGAAAATTCAAAATACTAATATTCAAAGAGACAACCTGCATCTGGAAAGGGATCGATCTCTGATATATATTGCAAAAAAAAGATGTGAATTGGGGCTATTTTATATTAGTCCCGATATATTGCCTCAATCTGCTTTATTTCATTTGAAACAAGATGAAATTCTTGGTTATGATGAAACACATAACGGATACTTTATTAGTCATGATATTTATGAAGAATGGGCTTTAGATAAAATTATATCCCGTACTTATGCCAATCATTTTAATGTATCGCTTTTCTTTGAAGAATTGGGAAATTCATTGCCTATTAGAAGAGCTTTTAGACTTTGGGTGTCAGAACAGCTCTCTGAAAATTCAAACGAGGTAGAAACTTTTGTTCAAAACATCTTTGTAAGTACTGATATTTCTCAGTTTTGGAAAGATGAATTGCTTGTCTCAGTTTTACTCTCAGATTATTCAGACTATTTTTTTAATTTTTTCGAAACCAACATTATTTCAGAAGAATTTAAAACCTTAAAAAGAATTTTATTTTTATTGAGAATTGCATGCACAGAAATCTCTGCAACAAAAGATTTTCATTCGACAGCTCCCAAAGGCAAAGGATGGGAAGTAGTAATAGCTTTTATTGACAAGTATAAAAACTCTTTTTTTGAAAATAACCTGCCTATAATTTTGCCTATTTTGACCGATTGGACTAAATATAAAAAGAATGGAGAAACGACAAGGATTTCAGGCCTGTTGGCATTAAGCATTATTGAAAAAACAGAAACAGTTGAAAAATTTTACATTGATGATAAAGCGCAGGAAAAAATCTTAAATATTATTTTTAATTCTTCAAATGAAATAAGCCCAGAATTAAAAAATATCTTTGACAAAGTTATAGCGAACCAATGGAGAAGCCACAACTCACCCTATGAGGGACTTTGCTCTACTATTTTAAACAAACCTTATCTTGCATTAAATCTCATTAAAAAACTGCCATTATCTGTTATTCAACTCTGCGGTTTATTTTGGCGAAAAAACAAGAAAAAGAATCACCCTTTTGAATATGATGGTTATAAGATGGAAACCAAATATGGTCTTGCTGATGAATTTAGGTTTAATTATTCGCCGGCAAGTGCATACCAGACACCTATTTATTGGCTGCTGCAGAATTCCTTTTATCCAACGCTTGATTTTATAATTGAATTTACCAACGATGCTGTGGAATCATATCGTAAATCCGATTATGGTAAAGATGATGTTACCGAGATAACTTTGCATATTGAAGATGAGCAGGTAAAACAATATTTATGTTGGGCATTCTGGGGGGCATACAGAGGCTTTAGCAGTCCTGTGGTACCTTATTTATTGCAGTCGGTTCACATGGCATTGGAGAAAATTCTCCTAGAACTGGCAGAATCAGCCGAAACTAAAATTCTAGAAAAAGTACTTCTAAAGCTTTTAAAATCAAAATCTACCTCCATTACAGCAATTGTATGTAGTGTTGTACTGGCACATCCTGATAAATTTTATAATGTTGCTTTAGTTTTATTCAAAACTTTAGAGTTTTTCCACATGGATTCTTCAAGAAGCCTCAATGAGTATCAAGCTAAATCCTTATATTCCATAGGGTATGGATTAGATCGAGATATATTTTATAATGACGAACGAATAAGAACATGTGAAGTCAGTCATAGAAATCTAAACTTGGAGAGAATTTTTCTGAACTATCAATTTTGTGGAATTACAAACTTTACTGAAGATCAAAATACCGACTTTATTAATAGTCTTTATAAAATCGTCGACGTTCATAAAGAAAATCTAAAGCAAGAATCTCAGAGCGAAAATCATACTTTATATATTCTATTGGCCCGAATGGACAGAAGAAATCTTTCTGCGAAAATTTTAAGTAATGAGGATAACAAATTTCTAGTTGAATTTAAGCCCAATAATCTCTCTGAAGAACAAGTACAACAAAGCGAGCAATCAGTTAGAAATGTTGAGGATACTTTCAAATATTCATTTTTAAGAACATGGGGCGACTTTATCACTAACAGAGAGCAAACTAATAATGCGAAACTTTCAGAATATGACAGTAATCCTATCATGGCCTTGTTAGAAACTAAACAATTAGTTCAGGAACTAAAAGACGGGAGAAAAGCAATGGGCATATTTGATTACAGTATACCAGGACATGTTTGTTCCAAGCTGATGATTCAATATAAAGATATATTGTCTCAAGATGATAAGGATTTTTGCAATGAAATAATTCTCTCGTCAATTTCAAGGCTGTTTTCCGATGACTATGATTATCAAATAAGTGACGGTGTTGAAGCATCAATAAATGCAATTCCGGCTTTAATGCAAATTTATCCCGAAGATAGTGAAAGCTGTATTTCAATTTTAGTTTTATCACTTTTTGACAGGACACCAATTGGTTATTACAAACGAATATGTGATTATGCCATTGAAGCAATTCATAAATCAAATCTCTGGCAGACAGATCCATTAATCAGTCAAAAAATTTTATTAAGTTTTTGCATTTTAAAACCTTTGTATGATAGTATTTATAAAAATAAAAGAAAGGAATTAGGTAATTGGCAAAGAATTTCAAAAGAGAGTATCTTCACCGAATTGGAAAATCAACATCCAGATTTCTCTTTTGATGATCTAGCATTTGAGCAGATCAATATCTCTGCTCTGAGCATTCATGATTTAGAAATAATCTATCAGTTAATCCCATCAAATACAAAAAATAAAGACCATTTAGCTATTTATCAGAAATCCTTACCCAACTTGGCTCCAATCCTTTTGCAAGACAGAAGAAGCTATCGTGAAGAAAACGAAGATTCAGACATTCATAAAGAGCGTCTAAATATTTTTAAAAGGTATGCTAGTTTTATTTTAGAAAGGGAAAAAAATGAAATTGATATTTACCTGGATCCTTTTATAGATTCTTTCCAGACATCTGAAGAGACCGTTTCTTTTTTAAATGAAATTATTTTTGCGCAAGATAGAATGAATCATTATGAACAATTTTGGCAAATATGGAATAGCCTACATCCTGCTGTTATAGCAGTATGTAAAAACTCTAATAGTTATCATTTAAATGACATCACGTGGACTTACTTACTTGCCTGGAATTATTGGAGAGAAAGTATAGATGAGTGGCACAGCCTTAAAAAGGAAAACTTAACCTTGTATAGCAATTTTGCTGAAGAGTTGGGTCATCAGCCAGCCGTTTTATATTCAATTGCCAAGGTACTAAACTCTATTGGCAGTAAATTTACACAGGAAGGTATCGATTTGATATATCCGATTATCTTCAAAAATAGATATCTAAAATTAGGCAAACTGCAATCAAATACAGAATATTATTTAGAGATCTTTATGAGAAAATTTATTTTTATAAATAAAAAACAAATCAAACAAGATATAAGATTAAAAAACAAGGTCATTCCAATACTTGATTTTATGATCGAACGAGGATCTATACATGGCTATTTAATGAGAGAAAGTATTTTATAGATTTTTCATCTTCTTTATGAAAGAGATATTGATAAATATCAGTCCAGATTTTTAGACGTATATGTGTTTGAATAAATTTTTTTAAAAAATAAAAAAAACTTCGGAAGCAGCAAGCCCCTTAGTTGAACTTAAGTTCAACTAAGGGGCTTGCTGCTTCAAGCGTTAATGGCTTTAAGCAAAGCTAAATCTTAAATAGATATTAGATGACTAAAATATTAAAATAACACTTGAAGCCAAACAACTCCACTTAACGGCAACATGCTAAACAGCAACTGTTTCCAAATGATATTTGTCGATAAACCCTGCAAAGTGTAGGAACATAGAACAATTTAATTTTTTTTAATCATGGTAAAGCAAGTTAAAAAAGTAGTGTTGGTAGCAGCTGTACTATCAACAATTAGTGCAGTAGCATAAGGAAACGGAACAGCAGGAATCACGAAAGCGACGCAAATGGTCACCTCTTATTTTGATTCTGCGGCATAGCTTAAAATGTCAGAACATCAATTCTTATATTTTCAAAGCATCAAATGAATAGTAATAGCTTTTGTTTATTTTATGATTTGCTCTATTTTCTCCAATAAGTTTGTTTTCACAAATTCGTAAGCTTCCATAATATGATAAGACAGGCCAGGTCTTAATAATCCTTCCATATCGCCTAAGAAATCTGGATCTACAATTTTCTTTTCCATGTTTTCTAGAAATTCTTTTTGCGTTATACTATTGCCTTCTTCTTTCATGTAAAAGTTCCATGCTTCAATAATTATTTGTGGAGATACCTCGTTTTGTGTTATTGCATACCACATATCAAACAAGTCCCTTCCTTTTCTTCTTTGGTAAAGCGCACGCATTTTTGTTCCCAATAACTCGGTTAAGTCATAAGATGGTATTGAAACTTCTCCAGTGTACCATTCAGATTGCATGGTATATTTTACTTCTTGAATACCAAAAATGGTATGATGTTCTCTACAGTTAACTTCGACTTTTAGCCTTAATGGTATTCCGTCTTCTGAATCAAAACGGTACACTAATGTGTTATTATGTTGTTTTTGTTTGCGTATAGGTTTGTCTCCCAAAAAAGACAATACTTCACGAAGTTTATCCATAATTGGACCGAAAGGTTCTGCAGTAATTTGTACTAAATCGATGTCTTCAGAATATCTTGCTGCGGGTGATAGATATAATTTGTGTAGTGCAGTTCCTCCTCTAAAAGCTAATTTTCCTTTTAAATATTCATCGCTGTAAATGGCCATTAAAGCTCGTTCAATTACCAAATCTTGTTCTACCTGAAAATCCTCTTGCCATGGCGCTTTTTTACGCCATGCGGTTATATATGCTTTTGGAATCATAAATCTGTTTCTATTTCTATATTTTGTACAACCTTCCAGTCATTACCTGTTATCATCTCCGTTTTTTCCTTTTGTGGCCGTAATAAAACGGGGAAATATTTTACTGTTTTTAGATATTCTTTAATAGGATCACTTAAATCCTGCATATCTAAAATCACCTCAAGTAAAAAACCTAAACGTTGTACCGCAGTTATTGGTGAATAACGTTTTGATACCTCAAGCAATTTAGTAGCATCAATGCTTTCACAAAGTTCTTCCAGTACTGTTGCAACCCTATTAAGACCTCCCGCTTGATCAAAATAACACACCAAATCCAAGGCAGTTAACTCGGGAGAAGAAACGTTTATATAGCCTGTATCAACTTTCTTTTGGATTATATCCTCTTTTGACCATTCCTTTTTAATGTAAAAATTTATTTTCAGGTTGTCATTATTAATCTTTCTTAAACTAGGTTTCATAGTTATTACAGAAAATGATTGAGGCTGTTGGTGTGCAGCCCCATAATAAGATGCTGCATTTAGTAATCCTATATAATAATCTTTTTCCAAAAATTTCATTAATTCCGAAATGAATAAGGAAGGGGGAAGAATCCCTTTACTCCTGTACTCTGGTGTAATTACTACATAGAATTCATTTCTTATTAAGGCAATTTCTTTTTTCTTTTTAAGTCGTTGTAATGCCTTTTTAATCGCTTGATCAGACTGATCAAATTGGTTTCTAACTTCTTGCAATGAAAAGGCATACCTTCCATTGGAACGTAATTCATTAATAAACTCTTCTAAATAAGCGTAATTAGTTTTCATTTTAAGTTTTTGTCTGCAATAAGGTACGAAATCCGTACCTTATTGCAGATGTAAACTTAATTAATATTTTTATTAATGACAATATAAAAGATGTATTTCTGTATTCTTTTTAAAGTCATAATTACTAATTGCTAAAATAATCCCTAATGATATCGCATATTGCGATTTGCGATATGTAAATGTTTATTGTTTTAAAATCAATATTTTATGATCAAAAAGAATAATATAGCGTCTTCCTCTGCCAAATAACTCCACTTAACGACAACTCATTAAAAAGTTGCTGTTTCCATTACATCTTTGTTTCGAAAACCTGCAAAGTGTGGGAAATAGTAAAACAATTAATGTGATTTAATCATGGAAAAACAAAGAAAAAAAGTCTGGCTAACAGCGATGTCAATGTTGTTAGTCTTTGGAGCGAATGCACAAGGAAACGGTGCTGCAGGAATCAATGAAGCCACTCAAATGGTAACCTCATATTTTGATCCCGCTACGCAATTGATTTATGCTATCGGAGCGGTAGTCGGTTTAATAGGAGGTGTTAAGGTTTATAACAAATTTAGTAGCGGTGATCCTGATACGAGTAAGACCGCAGCAAGCTGGTTTGGAGCCTGTATCTTCTTGATTGTATCCGCCACTATTTTACGCTCCTTCTTCCTTTAGTCTGATGAATAGGTATAACATCAATAAAGGCATTGGGAGGACGGTAGAGTTTAAGGGGTTGAAGGCAGAATACCTATTCATTTTTGCTGGTGGATTGCTCGGAATTCTTATTCTAGTTATGATATTGTACATGGCAGGAATCAATTCCTATATCTGTTTGTTTATCGGAATTGGAGGAAGTTCTCTCATTGTATGGCAGACTTTCTTTCTGAACAAAAAGTATGGAGAACACGGGTTAATGAAAATAAGTGCTCATAAACGGCATCCTCATTACATCATTTGCCGAAAGGCTGTACACCGTTATTTCAAGTTCAAAACTAAATCAAAAGAACTATGAGAAATAAATCAAAAGCGACTACACTGGAAAGTAAGTTTCCCTTGTTAGCGGTAGAAAATAATTGTATTATCTCCAAAGATGCCGATATCACAGCTTGTTTTCGCGTGGAACTTCCAGAGCTTTTCACAGTGGCTTCTGCGGAGTACGAAGCCATTCATTCCGCATGGCATAAGGCAATCAAGACTTTGCCCGATTATACGGTGATTCACAAACAGGATTGGTACATTAAAGAAAATTATGCTCCAGATCTTGCTCAGGAGGATTTGAGTTTTTTAGCAAAATCCTACCAACAGCATTTTAATGAACGTCCGTTTCTGAATCATTATTGTTATTTATTTCTAACCAAAACGACAAAAGAGCGGATGCGAATGCAAAGTAATTTCTCTTCGCTTTGCAAAGGTGTTCTTGTTCCAAAAGAAATAAGGGATAAAGAAACCATTCATCGTTTTATGGAATCCGTAGCACAGTTTGAACGAATCATAAATGATAGTGGTTTTGTGAAATTGGAAAGATTAAATGAAGACGACATCATCGGAACAGAGGATAAGCAAGGATTACTAGAACAATACTTGACGCTTTCAAGGGAAGCAGAAACACCGATGCAAGACATTGCTCTGGGAGCAGAAGAAGTTCGTATAGGAAACAAAAGACTTTGTATGCATACGCTTTCGGATACGGATGATTTACCAACTACGGTTTCGGCAGATACTCGTTATGAAAAACTGTCCACAGACAGAAGTGATTGTCTTTTGTCTTTTGCTGCGCCAGTAGGCTTGCTGTTGAGCTGTAATCACATCTACAACCAGTATCTTTTTCTGGATAACAGCGAAGACAACCTGCGTAAGTTTGAGAAATCAGCAAGAAATATGCACTCGTTGGCACGTTACAGTAGAGCGAACCAAATCAATAAGGAATGGATAGAACGCTATTTGAACGAAGCACATTCTTTTGGACTTTCGTCTATTCGGGCTCATTTTAATGTGATGGCCTGGTCAGAAGATCCCGCTGAACTAAAACAGATAAAGAATGATACGGGTAGTGCCTTGGCACTGATGGAGTGCAAGCCAAGGCACAACACCACAGATGTAGCCACGCTCTACTGGGCAGGAATGCCAGGGAATTCAGGAGATTTTCCTAGTGAAGAAAGCTTTTACACCTTCATAGAACCCGCTCTGTGTTTTTTTACCGAAGAAACCAACTATCAAAGTTCACCATCCCCTTTTGGAATTAAGATGGCTGACCGACTGACAGGAAACCCCATTCATTTGGATATCTCTGATTTGCCAATGAAGCGCGGTATTATTACCAATAGGAACAAGTTCATACTAGGCCCTTCAGGTTCTGGAAAGTCATTCTTTACCAATCACATGGTCAGACAATATTATGAACAAGGAGCGCATGTTTTATTGGTGGATACGGGAAATTCCTATCAAGGATTGTGCGAACTCATCAAAGGAAAAACGAAAGGGGAGGACGGTGTTTATTTCACCTATACTGAGGATAATCCTATAGCCTTTAATCCCTTTTATAATGATGATGGTGTATTCGATATTGAAAAAAGAGAAAGCATCAAAACTTTGATTTTAACGCTTTGGAAACGGGATGATGAACCACCAACTCGTTCAGAAGAAGTAGCATTGTCTAATGCTGTGAGTGGTTACATCGACCGCATCAATAAAAATGAGGAATCTCCATCTTTCAATGGGTTTTATGAATACGTAAAGGTCGATTACAGAAAGTTATTAGAAGAAAAACAGGTACGTGAAAAAGACTTTGACCTTGCCAATTTTCTCAATGTATTAGAGCCTTACTATAAAGGAGGTGAATATGATTATCTATTAAATTCAGATAAGCAATTGGACTTGCTTTCCAAACGATTTATTGTATTTGAAATTGATGCCATCAAGGATCATAAAATTCTTTTCCCGATCGTAACCATCATTATAATGGAGGTTTTTATCAATAAAATGCGTCGCTTGAAAGGAGTACGTAAGTTGATACTGATTGAAGAAGCCTGGAAAGCTATTGCAAAAGAAGGAATGGCTGAGTATATCAAATACCTTTTTAAAACAGTAAGAAAGTTTTTTGGAGAAGCCATTGTAGTAACCCAAGAGGTAGATGATATTATTCAATCACCCATTGTAAAGGAAAGTATCATCAATAATTCGGATTGTAAAATACTGTTGGATCAACGTAAATACATGAACAAGTTTGATGATATCCAAACCATGCTTGGCCTCACTGAAAAAGAAAAAGCACAGGTGCTTTCTATCAACATGAATAACGATCCCAGAAGGTTATATAAAGAAGTTTGGATAGGATTGGGAGGTACTCATTCAGCAGTATATGCTACAGAGGTGAGTCTTGAAGAATATTTGGCTTATACGACAGAAGAAACCGAAAAGATGGAAGTGATGCGTCTTCCCGGAGAACTGGATGGAAATGTTGAACAGGCTATCAAACGAATAGTCCTTCAGAAAAAAGAAAACAAATAGTAATCATTTTAAAAATTAAAAAACAATGAAAAAGTTAATGTTCATGGTGTATACAGCGTTGCTATTTGCTGTGGCACCAACAGCGAAAGCACAATGGGTAGTAACAGATCCTTCTAATTTGGCTCAGGGGATTGTAAATACAGCGAGACAGATTGTACAGACTTCTACCACAGCGACCAATATGATTAACAACTTTAAGGAAGTCCAAAAAGTGTACAATCAGGGAAAAGAGTATTATGATAAACTAAAGGCCGTAAATAATCTGGTGAAGGATGCCCGAAAAGTACAACAGACCGTATTGCTTGTAGGGGATGTTTCAGAGATTTATGTAAAGAATTTTGGCAAAATGATGAACGATCCTAATTTCAATGCACAGGAACTGTCAGCAATTGCTAATGGATACTCTGTTTTATTGAATGAGAGCGTATCACTTCTGAAAGAGCTTAAACAAATTGTAAATGCTTCCACTTTGTCATTGAATGATAAAGAGCGTATGGATATTATTGACGGTGTGTATAAGGAAGTAAAAGAGTATCACAATCTTGTTCGTTACTTCACAAACAAAAATATTTCGGTCAGCTATCTCAGAGCTAAAAAAGCCAATAACAGTAAAAGAGTATTGGAACTTTATGGAACTGCTGACCAAAAATATTGGTAATCATGGAATTTACTAATTTTCATGAAGTACTACGCTCGCTCTATGACGAGATGATACCACTCTCAGCGGATATGGCGGCAGTGGCTAAAAGTCTGGCAGGATTGGGCGCTTTATTTTATATTGCATTAAAGGTATGGCAGGCACTAAGCAGTGCAGAACCAATAGATGTCTTTCCACTTCTTAGACCTTTTGCTTTGGGACTTTGTATTATGTTTTTCCCAACTATGGTATTGGGGACACTCAACGCTGTATTGAGTCCTGTGGTAAAAGGGACACATAGCATCTTAGAAAATCAAGTTTTGGATTTGAATGCGTTACAGCAACAGAAAGATCAACTGGAAAGAGAAGCGATGCTTCGTAACCCTGAAACTGCTTATCTAGTTTCGGACAAAGAGTTCGATAAGAAATTGGATGAGCTGGGTTGGTCACCTGCCGATTTGGTTACCATGTCAGGCATGTACATGGAAAGGGAAATGTACGGAGTCAAAAAGGAAATTCGTGATGGTTTTCGGGAGTTTTTGGAAGTGCTGTTTCAGGCTGCTGCGCTGGTAATCGATACAATAAGGACTTTCTTCCTGATAGTCTTGTCTATATTAGGACCGATAGCTTTTGCCATTTCAGTCTGGGATGGATTTCAGTCCACACTGACACAATGGTTAACCCGATACATTAGTGTGTACCTATGGTTACCCGTTTCTGACCTTTTTAGTGCGATGTTATCCAAAATACAATCTCTTATACTACAAAAGGATATCGAAAATTTATCAGATCCCAATTTTATACCTGATTCGTCCAATACGGTGTACATCATTTTTATGATTATAGGCATCATTGGCTATTTCACTATTCCAACAGTAACGGGTTGGATTATTCAGGCTGGTGGAGCTGGAAATTTTGTGCGAAATGTAAACCAGACCGTAACAAAAACTGGAAATATTGCTGGGGCGGGTACAGGAGCAGTAGCAGGTAATATAGGAGGAAGGTTATTGAAATAATACAATTAATAAACAACAAAATGGAATTTAAAACCTTAAGAAATATCGAAAATAGTTTCATGCAAATCAGATTGTATGCTATTGTATTTGCAACACTATGTATTGGGATAACAGGATATGCGGTTTGGCAATCGTATGATTTTGCAGAGCAACAACGCCAAAAAATCTATGTTTTAGATAATGGTAAATCGTTAATGTTGGCTTTGGCTCAGGATGCTTCTATCAATCGTCCAGTTGAAGCCAGGGAACACGTTAGACGTTTTCACGAACTTTTCTTCACTCTGGCACCGGACAAGGATGCAATTGAAAGTAATATGAAAAGAGCCTTTAATCTCGCCGACAAAAGTGCTTTTGATTATTACAAAGACCTCTCTGAAAAAGGATATTACAATCGTATTATTTCAGGGAATGTGCAACAGCGTACAGAAATAGATAGTGTGGTATGCAACTTCGACAACTATCCTTATGCTGTAAGAACTTATGCCAAGCAGTTTATAATAAGATCTAGTAATGTAACCAAGCGTAATCTGGTAACCTCCTGCTACCTGGTGAATTCTGTCCGTTCGGATAACAATCCACAAGGCTTCAACATAGAAAAGTTCAATGTAATAGCCAATAACGATATCGAAATTATAGAACGTTAAAAATAGCTAAGATGAAAAAACTAAGAGTAAACCTGGATACTTGGTTTAATAAGTTAGATATGCAATGGCGAGTTCTTCCTGTGGAGCAACAGTACAATTATCTTTTATACTGTTTTCTAGGGTATCTGTTGCTAACTATAGCTGTTATTCTAAAAGTTTGGTATGATACAGGAAAATCCAATCATAGAGTTGTTATTGAGCATATTGAAAATCCAGTTGTTAAAAAGAAAGAATCCACTATATCGATACAGGATTCATTGTTGAAAATCATAAAAAACAAAAATCATGAAAGAAAATGAAAATAAAAAAAATACCGTCTTAGTTACAGATGGTAGTCAAAATAAAGCTTCGGATGTAATATTAGAAAGTAGTCTGAATAAAGGCGATAAATTTAAAAAGCCAATCATCTTTGCGTTGATAGGGATTGTATTTCTGGGATGTATGTATTTGATATTTAAACCATCTGAGAATAGCAAAGTGACAGAAGATATAGGTCTCAATGATTCGGTACCTCAAGCTACTGATAATGATTTGCAGGATGATAAGCAAAAAGCCTATGAGGAGGCAATGTTAGAGCAAATGAATCTGGAGAAACGAAATTCACTACTATCTCTTTCTGATTATTGGAAAGAAGACGATATAAATAGTCCAATACCAGTTCTTTCGGAAGATGAGAATGAAGATTCTAATAATACAGCAAGAAATACGAATTCCTCCTTAGACAGTTATCGCAATGCACAACATACCTTAGGTACTTTTTATCAGAATGATAATTCGGAGACATTGCAACTGCGTAAACAACTGGATGAGCTAAAAGAACAGCTGGCTAAAAAGAATGAAACACCAATTGATCCTGTCGAAAGCCAATTGGAATTGATGGAGAAATCGTATCAGATGGCTGCAAAATATCTTCCAACAAATACGGTTTCAGGGGAACAGCTAAAGGAAGAAAAAACAGCATTTTCTAGTCCATCAAACCAAAAAGAATCTTTTGTTGCATTTATTCCTGCTCATAAAAATGTGGTTTTTTCTTTACAGAGAGTGCTTTCTGATAGTACATTCGTAGCGAATTGGAGTGAAAAGCGCAACCGCGGATTTTATACTGTAGGGAAAACAGAGCAGCAAATACAACTCAAAAATAGTGTCCGTGCTGTTGTTCAACAAACACAGTTAGTAGCTGAAGAGAGCAATGTTCGTTTACGCTTATTAGAACCTGCCAAAATAGGAACTCATACTATTCCGCCAGGAACAGTATTGACTGCAAATTCAAAATTTCAACAAGGGCGTCTTCAAATGAAAATTAGTTCGATAGAACAGCATGGCAATATTATTCCAGTTGATATTATAGTGTATGGACTGGATGGGCAAGAAGGTTTGTTTGTGCCTTATTCTCCCGAAATGAGTGCTTTCAAAGAAATGGCTGCTAATATGGGACAGACTTCAGGAAGCAGTATTATGATGACAAATTCTGCCGGACAACAAATAGCAGGAGATTTGAGCCGTGGGTTGGTACAGGGCGTTTCTGGATATTTTTCTAAAAAAATGAGAACACCAAAAGTAACACTCAAAGCAGGACATCAAGTGTTCCTTGTTTCTAAAAAATAAATATTTCAATTCTTTAAATTTTATACAATATGAAAACAACAATGAAAAACATCCTAATAGTATTGGTTTTAGTATTTGGCTATGCTATGCCCTCTCAAGCGCAATATAGTGTTCACAATATCGCAAAGTTGGATTTGGGAAAAATTGAACCCTACTGGATAGAAGTAACTTACAGTAAAACTTCGCACTTGATATTTCCTGCTGCTATCCGCTACGTGGATTTGGGAAGTGATTATCTGGTTGCAGCCAAAGCGGAAGATGCAGAAAATGTATTACGAGTAAAGGCAGCAGTTCGCGATTTTGATGAAGAAACTAATTTTTCTGTAATTACCGAGGATGGACGTTTCTATAATTTCAATGTGCTTTTCAGCTCCTTTCCAATTAATATGAATTACAATCTTTTGGAAATGCAAAAGGGAATAAGTAGGGAGAATGCTAATGATGTTCTTTTTGAGGAATTAGGAAAAAATGCTCCATCATTAGTGGGTGAGTTGATGGAAACGATTTATAAAAAAGACAAACAACTCATAAAAAATATTGAGACTAAGAGTTTTGGGATTCAATTTTTATTAAAAGGAATCTATATCCACAACGATAAATTCTATTTCCATACCGAGGTTAGTAATCTTACCAATGTGCCATTCCGAATTGATTTTATTGATTTCAAAGTAGTAGATAAAAAGCTCGCTAAACGTACTGTGATACAAGAAAGAATGTTAACTCCATTGCGAATATATAAGCTGCTCGATGAAATTACAGGCAATACAGTAGAGCGAAATGTATTTCTGTTGGATCTATTTACTATTGCGAATGACAAAGTACTCCTTATAGAAATTTTCGAAAAGAATGGTGGCAGACATCAGCTATTAGAAATAGAAAATTCCGATTTGGTCAAAGCGAAGCTCATTAAGGATATGAAGTTAAAGATTAATTGATTTTAATAAAAAACATAAAAAGGGGCTGTTTCACCATTGGTGAGGCAGCCTCTTGCTATTTGTTGAATATATTTATTTCTTAACTTTTTAAAAACAATAAGTTATAGCTAAGAAACGTTTTTTAAAATTAAAAGAGTGAAATATAAACGTACACATTATGAATCCAACATTGTTTTTAAGCATCTTAGCTTTGTTAAGTGGTTTTGGTCTTCGTTACTGGATTAACAGAAGAAAATTTTATAGAAGAAGCCCAATGGGAGCGGAAGGTTTTTCGAGTTATGAAAAATCAGTATTCATTTCTTTTCTGGAGCGTACCGGAAAATGGATTGCTTTTATTCTGATTGTTTTTGGACTTTTGTTCTTCTGGAGTTATTCAAGACAAAAGAAAGATAAAGAAGATGTGGTTTTAATTGAAAAGCAAAATCTGAAATAATCCAGCGGCGTTCTTTTGCTTCTTTTCTTTGGTCGCTGATGTAGAAAGAAAAGAAGTCGGACAAAACAAATAAGGAGGATAACGAATATCCTCATGCAAAACTCACAAGCTTTTTGGTAAAAGGGAGGGTTCGCATTTTATCAAAGTGCTTGTATCTTTTCTTCTGTAAAAAGACTTTCCTGACCATCGGAAATGAGTGTCTTTTTACTCTGATTTCATCATAAATAATAAAGCGGCATTCTTTTGCTTCTTTTCTTTGGTCGCTGATGTGGAAAGAAAAGAAGTCCAACAAAATAAATAAGGAGGATAACTAATATCCTCATGCAAAACTCACAAGCTTTTTGTAGAAATGGGAGGATTCACATTTTACCAAAGTGCTTGTATCCTTTCTTCTGCAAAAAGACTTTCCCGACCATCGAGAGGGAGTGTCTTTTTTGCATCCCGCCCCAATAACTATTGGGGTTTGCTTAGCCAACTGGGATGGGCTGTGACCTAAAATCTTTCAGGTTGAGAAAAAATCCTCTGTATTGGGTTAGTCCGTTGCGAAATAAACCCCATAAAAGAGAACTACCCATCTGTGCAAGTACAGAATTAATATATAAATCTTGTTTTTCCAATGCTTCCGCAAGGGAACAACTTGGAGTATCATCTATAATTTCGGACTGTTTCAGCAGTTCGGGAAATTCTTCGGTTACAAAGGGCAAGTTAGCAATGGTTTCATATTGCTCTGAATTAGGCTGTTTAATAGTCCCTATAGAAGATAGTATCACTTGTCCGGTATGTTGGCTATTACCAAAATCCATCCAATAGCGTGGACGATTAGCATAAGCTCTACTGTTATTAAGTTGTTTTAAAATGTCAGCAATTTCAAAGCGAGCCTTTACACTATCCACACAGCTAATAAAAATACTTGCTCCCGCATTTTCGGGTAATCTTTCCAAACTGTCTTTTTCAAATTTTATAGTTTCCGCTTTCCAGTTTGTACCCGACCAACGATTGGCACGGTTTATCAGTGCGACCGATTTGTACAGTCCTGTTTCAGAATCTGCAAATCGTTGTCTGCCCAAATTGGCTTCTGTGATTATATCATCATCCCAAAGACGAACATTTAAACCTGCATGACCTAATGCAATAAGGCTATGATTCATTTCAATTAGCGAAGTTACTACTTTTGAACCTGTGCCACCTGCACCGATAAGATTTACCGCTATTGGGTTTGTGGGATTTATTAAATAGTTGTCTGTAAAATGTACTTTTGTTTTTTGTGAATTCATGATAATATATCTTTTAAGGTTTTACCATTCTTTTTTAATACTTCTTTTGGAAAAGTGTTGTTTGTATTGACAAGGCTTTCCCAAAGTATTACACAGTTTCCGTTTATCGGATTATAGTCCTGCATTAAGTGACTGAAATAGCTATTGAAAAAATAACTTTCCCATGCGATTGTAAACTCTTCTAATGAAGCAATTTTTTTAATTTGGACATCTACCGTTCCCATACAAACATTACCACTTTCATATACATTAAAAAAAGGGGCATTGTACAATTTTCTGTTTTCTTTAGGTCTGCGATTACTTCCCAAAGCAAAAACAGAAAGACTGTTTTTGTTGGCAATCCATAACATAGGAGGTACATTTACCAAGCCTTTTGGGATTCCTAAATTTTCTGTAAAACACATTTCTCTTTGCATGGCTTTGGTAAACCAGATTACTTTATTTTGAGTAGGGTCAATATGTAAAATAGCATTGCTTATTATTCCCTCTGATTTTAAACAAGGTTCTTTTTCTTCTTTGGCTGTTTTCAATGCTTTTGCCAGTTGGATTGCTTCTCTTACACTCAAAGGATGGGCATTAATAGGATTTCCATTTTTATCCATATCAAAAGATTCTACATAGGTGTCTGAATTCATTCCTTTAGTCTGGTAGAATACTAATGCCGATTTAGGATGGTATAGCGTTCCAAAATTTTCTGTAATGTCTTTCATCATTGTTGTTTTAAAAATTGTTTAACAGGTAAATTAATTCTGCGATAAGGGCAAACAATCTATTCTCAAAATCAAGATTGTTTGCTGTGATGTCACTTCCATCGAAATTTTTAACGATACTAGGCTCTTCAATCTGTCCGTATTCTTGTAATTCACTATTTACACATTGAATAATATTTTCATTCAACCAACCTTTTCTATCAGCATAAAAAGAAATGTAGTAATCCATTGTTAAAATGTTATCTGTTTCTTCTTCTTCTTCTTCTTCTTCGCTAGGTCTTGCATTTCGAAATACATTTTCATTTGGATATTGCTCTAAAAGGG